>NZ_DSDD01000440.1:0-15659 GCF_011048875.1 Rhodovulum sp. | reverse complement strand
GCGCCGCCCCGAGATGCGCTGACAGCCTCTGCAGCGCCATCGCTTCCGCACTGACTGCCTTCAACCCGAAGGAATGCGCCCGCTATCTCCGGCACGCAGGATATGCTTCAACTTGATCGGAAAAAACTCTAGCCCCCCAGTGCAGCCATCAGCAGGTCGAGCGCATGGTCGCGGCTGGCGGCGCGCACCCGGTCGCGGCCCAGCGCGCCGAATTCCACGGTTTCGGTGACAACGTCCGCACCGCTGCGCGCCAGCGCGAAGCAGACGCGCCCCTCGGGCTTGTGCTCGGACCCGCCGGGCCCCGCGATGCCGGTGATCGCTACCGCCAGATCGGCCTCGGACCGGGCCAGTGCCCCCACCGCCATCTCGGCCGCGACGGGTTCGGACACCGCGCCATGGGCGTCCAGCGTCTCGTCCCGGACACCCAGAAGCGCCTGTTTCGCGGCGTTGGAATAGGTCACGAACCCCCGGTCGAACATCTTCGACGAGCCGGGAATATCGGTGATCGCGGCCGAAACCATGCCGCCGGTGCAGCTTTCGGCACTGGCCACCAGCACCCCCCGCGCACGGGCCAGGGCCACCAGGGTTTCGGCACGGCTGGTCATGCCAGAAGGATATGCCAGACCGCCGCCAGTGCAAGCACCAGCGCCCCCGCCGCGATACCCGCCAGCACATCGTCCAGCATCACGCCCAGCGCCGTCTTCTGCCGGTCGGCCCAGCCGATCGGCCCCGGTTTCCAGATGTCGAACAGCCGGAAGCCGAAGAACGCGACGATCCAGCCGGGATACAGCGCCAGGATGTCGGCCTCCGACGCCCGCGCGCCGAAGGACAGCGGCAAAAGCGCGATCCACATCCCCGCAACCTCGTCGATGACATATTCCGACCGGTCGGGATCGGCCGCCCCGCGCGCGGCGGCGCCCACCGCCCACCAACCCGCAAGGCAGATCACCACCGTCGACGCCAGCGCCAGCCACGGCCCGCCCAGCACATGCAGCGCCCAGAAGATCGGCAGCGCGGCAAGCGCACCCCAGGTGCCCGGGGCGGGGCGCAGGAGACCGACGCCGAACCAGGTCGCGACAAAGCGCGCCGGGCTCATGGCCGCACCAGCGTCACCGTGGCCAGAGCCGCGATTCCCTCTTCCCGGCCGGTGAATCCCAGTTGCTCGGAGGTGGTGGCCTTGACGCTGATCCGGTCCGGTTCGATCCCCATCAGCCGCGCCATCTCGGCCCGCATCGCGCCCGCGACCGGGCCGATCTTGGGCCGCTCGCAGATCAGCGTCAGATCGGCATGCGCGATCCGGTAGCCGCGTTCGGCCACCCGCCCCACCGCATGTTTCAGGAAGATGTCCGAGGCCGCGCCCTTCCATTGCGGATCCGAGGGCGGGAAATGCTGGCCGATATCGCCATCCGCCAGCGCACCATAAATCGCGTCGGTGACCGCGTGCATGCCGACATCGGCATCCGAATGGCCCTTCAGCGCCTTGTCATGCGGCACCTTGATGCCGCACAGGATCACGCCGTCGCCCTCGCAGAGGGCGTGCACGTCAAAGCCGTTGCCGGTGCGAATATCCATATCCCTCTCCCGCAAGGCCCGCTCGGCGCGGGCGAAATCCTGTGCATGGGTGATCTTCAGATTGTCCTCGTCGCCCTCGACGATGGCCACGTCAAGCCCCGCGGCCAGCGCCACCTCGACATCGTCGGCCGCCCCGCCCGGATGCGCCGCATGGGCCGCGCGGATCGCCTCGATCCGGAAGCCCTGGGGGGTCTGGGCCCGGAACAGCCCGTCGCGCGGATGCGGCGCCAGCACGCGCCCCGCCGCGCCGCGCCAGAGCGCATCGGTCACGGCCAGCGCGGGTGCTGCCCCCGGATGGGTATCCAGCGCGTCGATCACCCGGTCGATCAGCGCCGCCGAAACCAGCGGCCGGGCGCCGTCATGGATCAGAGCGCGCGTGGTGCCCGGCGGCACGGCTCCCAGCCCCGCCGCGACCGAGGCATCCCGCGTCGCGCCCCCGGGAACCCTCGTCACCGCCACGTCGAGCCCCGCCATCGCTTCGGCAAAAAGATCGGCATCGTCGGGATGCAGGACCACCACCAGCCCCGACACCCGGGGATGCGCGGCAAAGGCCGCCACCGTCCGGCCCAGCACCGGGCGCCCGCCAAGCGGCTGATATTGCTTGGGTCGATCGCCGCCAACTCTGGTTCCGCGTCCCGCGGCCACGATGATCGCCGTGACTGTCATGCCTTGCCCCCGAACCGGTCGGTGCCTCTTTAGGCGGGGGCGCGCTGCGGAGCAATGGGGCAAAAGGGCGGGGCCATACGATTAAATCTTATGCAACAGATGTTTAATGCCTCGCGGGCCTATCCCCCAGATTGTATTTCCCGTTCGGGCAAGCTACATCCCGCATCAAATGCACAAGGATTAATCAGTTGGCCATTCAGGTGGCAGATGTCACGCTCGATCCGCCCGTCCTGCTGGCCCCGATGGCCGGGATCACCGACCTGCCCTTTCGTCGGCTTGTCGCGTCTTTCGGCGCGGGGCTGGTGGTCTCGGAAATGGTGGCAAGCCAGGACATGGTCCAGGCCCGGCCCGGCACGCGCGAGCGCGCGGCGCTGGGGCTGGGCGAACAGGCCAGCGCGGTGCAGATCGTGGGACACGACGCCGACTGGATGGCTCGCGCCGCCCGCATCCTCGAGGATCAGGGCGCGCGGATCATCGACATCAACATGGGCTGCCCCGCCCGCAAGGTGACCGGGGGCTTCTCGGGTTCGGCGCTGATGCGCGACCCCGACCGCGCGCTGCGGCTGATCGAGGCCGTGGTGGGCGCTGTCAAGGTGCCGGTGACGCTGAAGACGCGGCTGGGCTGGGACAGCGACCTGCTGAACGCTGCCGACCTTGCCCGCCGGGCCGAGGCGGCGGGGGTGCGAATGATCACCATTCACGGCCGCACCCGCTGCCAGTTCTATTCCGGCCGGGCCGACTGGGCGGCGATCCGCGCGGTGAAACAGGCCGTGTCGGTGCCGGTGGTGGCCAATGGCGATATCGTCGATCCCGCCACGGCGCGCGCGGCGCTGGAGGCCTCGGGCGCGGACGGGGTGATGGTGGGGCGCGGTGCGCAGGGTCGGCCATGGGTTCTGGCGCGGATCGCCGCGGCGCTGGCCGGACAGCCCGCCCCGGCCGCACCGACCGGCGCAGCCTTCGCCGACATGGTGGCGGGCCATTACGAGGCGTCGCTGTCCTTCTATGGCCGCGCCTTGGGCGCGCGGGTGATCCGCAAGCATCTGGGTTGGTACATGGACGAGGCGGGCACGCCGCCTGCCCTGCGCCTGGCGGTGCTGACCGAACGCGATCCGGGCCGGGTGCTGGCCCTGATCCTCGATGCGATGGCAGGCCGCAGCGAGAGGGCCGCGGCATGACGTTGGACAAGGACGCAATCTGGACCGCGCTGCCGATCCCGGCCTTCCTGCTGGATGCCGGGGACCGGATCGCCGCGATCAACCCGGCGGCGGAAATCTTCACCAATGCCACGATCAGGGCGCTGCGCGATGCCCCTGTCTTTGACCGCCTGGCGGTGGATGCCCCGCTCGACGACGCCTTTGCCCGGGTGAGGGCAAACCGCGCGCCGTTGTTCATAAACGATGTCGACGTGACTGCGGGCGCCCACCCGCCGGTCGAGTGCAATCTTCAGATCGCGCCGATGAACGACCGGGCCGAGCATGTCCTGCTGCTGGTCAGCCCGCGCGAGATCGCCGGGCGGCTGGGTCGGGCACATTCGGTCAAGACGGCGGCGAAATCGGCGATCGGCATGGCCGAGATGCTGGCCCACGAGATCAAGAACCCGCTGGCGGGCATCACCGGGGCGGCGCAATTGCTGTCGATGAACCTGCGCAATGGCGATCTGGACCTGACCGACCTGATCGTGGCCGAAAGCCGACGGATCGTGAAGCTGCTGGATCAGGTCGAACAATTCGGCAATCTCAGCCCGCCGAACTGCAAGGCGGTGAACATCCACGACATTCTCGACCGGGCGCGCAAATCCGCGCTGGTCAGCTACGCCGCGCATATGAAGATCGAGGAGGAATACGACCCCTCCCTGCCCGCGACCTGGGCCGATGCCGACCAGTTGATGCAGGTCTTTTCCAACCTGATCCGCAACGCCGCACAGGCCGCCCCGTCCACGGGCGGCACGATCCGGCTGCGCAGCTTCTACGACCTGTCGCTGCGGATGCGCCATCCCGACGGCTCAGGCGTTCCGGTTCCGTTGCAGATCGAGGTGATCGACGACGGCCCCGGCCTGCCGCCCGAGATCGCCGGCGAGGTGTTCGAACCCTTCGTCTCGGGACACGAGAACGGCACCGGCCTGGGCCTCGCGCTCGTGTCCAAGATCATCAATGACCATGGCGGCTGGATCGCGGTCGGCTCGGCGCCCGGGCGCACCGTGTTCCGCGTCTCGCTGCCCGTCGCACCCAAACCCCGAGAGCTCACCCCCCAAGAGGATGACAGCTGATGGACGGCACCGTTCTTGTCGCCGATGACGACCGTACGATCCGAACCGTGCTGACCCAGGCGCTGACGCGGGCGGGCTGCAAGGTGCATGCCACCTCGTCGCTGACCACGCTGATGCGCTGGGTGTCCGAGGGAAAGGGCGATCTGGTGATCTCGGACGTCATCATGCCCGACGGCAACGGGCTGGAAATGCTGCCCAGGATCGGGCAGGAGCGGCCGGGCCTGCCGGTGATCGTGATCTCGGCGCAGAACACCATCATGACGGCGATCCAGGCCGCGGAGACCGAGGCCTATGACTACCTGCCCAAGCCTTTTGACCTGCCCGATCTGATGAAGCGGGCGGCCCGCGCGCTGGAAACCGGGCGCCGGGTGCGCAGCCGCACCGAAAGCGTCGAGCCGCCGCGCGACGAGGACGACCTGCCGCTGGTCGGCCGCACGCCGCAGATGCAGGCGCTGTACCGGCTTGTGGCGCGGGTGATGAATGCCGATCTGCCGGTTCTGATCACCGGCGAGTCGGGTACCGGCAAGTCGCTGATCGCCCGCGCGATCCACGACTTTTCCGACCGCCGCTCACTGCCCTTCGTGATCGCGACAACCCCCGACCTCAAGGGCGCAGATGGCCCCTCGGCGCTGGCCGCCCGCGCCCGCGGCGGGACGATCCTGTTCGACGAGGTGGCGGACCTGACCGAAGAGGCGCAGGCGCGCATCGTGCGGATGCTGGACAGCTTCGGCGATACCGCGCCACGGGTCATGGCCACCAGCCAGACCGATCTGATGGGCCGGATGGAGGCGGGCCTGTTCCGCCAGGATCTGTTTTACCGCCTGGGCGGGGTCACCGTCGCCGTGCCGTCCTTGCGCGAACGGGTGGACGACATCCCGCTGCTGACCGAGCATTTCCTGGCCCGTGCCGAACGCGACGGCGCCGCACGCCGCACCATCGCCGCCAGAGCGATGGACCTGATCCGCGCCTACAGCTGGCCCGGCAACGTGCGGCAGCTGGAACACACGATCCGCCGTCTGGTCGTCACCAGCCCCGAAGAGGTCATCACCCGCGCCGAGGTCGAGTCAGTGCTGGGCAACCAGCCCGAGATCGAACCGCTGGTTGGTGGCGGCGAGGGCGAGAAACTGTCGGCCTCGGTCGGCAGGCATCTGCGGCGCTATTTCGACCTGCATGGCGGCGTGCTGCCGCCTCCGGGCCTGTATTCCCGAATACTGCGTGAGGTTGAGATGCCGCTGATCGAGATCGCGCTAGACGCGACCGGCGGCAATCAGGCCAAATGTGCCGATCTGCTGGGCATCAACCGCAATACCTTGAGGAAAAAGATCACCGATCTCGATATCCGCGTGACACGCCGCCGCAAGTTGATGTAAATTCGCAACATGGCGTTGCGTCGAATCCGCATTTCCGCGGAGCGCACGTCAGTTAGCGAAGCCGCGCGCCCCGCGGCACAACGACACGAGGCGAGCAGTGGCCAGCGCCACGGGCCGGATGGCCCTTGAACGGCTCTTCCAGAGACGGTCGTCGCGGCGGATTCAGAACGTCGCGACCCTTGGTCTTGTCGTTCTGGGGCCGGTTCTGGCAATCGGCACCTTCCTGTTGCTCGGCCCGCTCGACCAGGGCGCGACGTCGCACGGACTGCGCGCGATTCTTTTGGCCGATCTGGTCTATTCTCTGGCGATCGCCACGATGGTGGTGCGCCAGATCGCGCGCATGGTCGCCGCAAGACGCAGCCATTCGGCGGGCTCGCGCCTGCACATGCGGCTGACGGGCGTCTTTGCAACCATCGCTCTGGTGCCGACCGTTCTGGTCGCGGTCTTCGCGGGGCTGACCATCAATATCGGGCTCGAAGGCTGGTTCTCCGAGCGGGTGCGCAACGTGGTGGGCGCGTCGCTCTCGGCCGCCGAAGCCTATGAGGAGGAACACCGCCGCGACCTTGCCGCCGACGCGCGGACGCTGGCAGGCTATCTGAATGCCGCGCGCCAGGCCAGCTTCATGCTGTCGGACGGTGAGTTGCGGCAACTTCTGACCCAGGCCCAGGCACGCGTCCAGCGTGGTCTGAAAGAGGCCTATGTCATCGACGGCACGGGCGAGATCAAGGCCCGTGGCGAACGCTCCTATCTGTTCGATTACGAGCAGCCGACCGCGCCCGAGATCGCGCGGGCCGCCGCGGGCGAGACGGTCATCATCGAAGATTGGGACAATAACGAGTTCCGGGCACTGCTGGCGCTGGACGCCTATGTCGACCGTTTCCTCTACATCTCGCGCAGCGTGGATGGCGAGTTGCTGAGCCTGCTGGACGACACCCAGGCCACCTCGCGGCTCTACCAGCAACTTGAAAGCGAGCGCGGGCGGGTGCTGTTCGAATTCGGGCTGCTCTATCTGGGCTTTGCAATGGTCCTGATCCTTGCCGCGGTCTGGCTGGGGCTGTGGTTCGCCGAGCGGCTGTCGCGTCCGGTTGGGCGGCTGGCGGGGGCGGCGCAACGGGTCGGCGCGGGCGATCTGGACGTGCGCGTGCGCGAGGAGGCAGGCGATGACGAGATCGCCATGCTGGGGCGGATGTTCAACCAGATGACCCGGCAGCTCAAGTTGCAACGCGACGCGCTGCTGGAGAACAACCGCCAGACCGAAATGCGGCGACGGCTGTTCGATTCGGTGCTGTCCTCGGTCACCGCAGGTGTGATCGGTCTGGATGCCGAGGGGCGGGTCGAGTTCATGAACCGCTCGGCGCTGACGCTTCTGCAACTGGACGAAGCGCGCGACAACGGCCACGACCTGCGCGTCGCCGTTCCCGAATTCGCCGCGCTGTTCGACCGATTGCGGGCCGAGCGCCGCGCCTCCGCGCAAGAGGAAATCCGTCTGATCCGAAGCGGCAAGATGGAGAACCTGCTGGTCCGGATGTCGACGCGGCGTGGCGCGGACGGGCGGCGCGAGGGCTATGTGGTGGCGTTCGACGATGTCACCGACCTTGTGACCGCGCAGCGGATGGCCGCCTGGGGCGATGTCGCCCGCCGCATTGCGCATGAGATCAAGAACCCACTGACCCCGATCCAGTTGTCGGCCGAGCGCATCAAGCGCAAGTTCCGCCCGCTGGTGGGTGACCAGGCCGACACGCTGGACCAGTATACGGACGTGATCGTGCGCCAGACCGGCGATCTGCGCCGGATCGTCGACGAATTCTCGAAATTCGCCCGAATGCCCGAGCCCGAACGCAAGCTCGTCGACCTTGCCGCGCTGGTCCGCGATGCGCTGGTCCTGCAGGAAAGCGGCCAGCCCGGCGTGCGCTTTGTCGCGGACCTGCCCGAGGGCGCGATGCCCGCCGAACTGGACCCGACGATGATCAGCCAGGCGCTGACGAACCTTATCAAGAATGCCGGCGAGGCCATCGCGACGCGGACCGAGAAGGGCGTGCCCGAGGGCTTTGTGGCCGAGATCCGGCTGCGTCTCGTGCACGAGGAGGACAGCGGCCTGATCGAGATCGCCGACAATGGCATCGGTCTGCCCGAGGACCGCGCCCGGCTTTTCGAACCCTATGTCACGACGCGCGACAGTGGCACCGGGCTGGGCCTGCCGATCGTCAGGAAGATCATCGAGGAACATGGCGGCACGCTGGAACTGGTCGACGCCGAACCGTTCGCGCCCGACACACACCGCGGCGCGATGGCGGTGATCCGCCTGCCGGTGGCCGAGGCCGGACAGTCGTCCGCGTCGGCAATCAACGAAACGAGAATAGCGGTATCCGGGGAGTAGGACATGGGCGACATTCTGATCGTCGACGACGAACGCGACATCCGCGAACTGATCGCGGATATCCTGCAGGACGAGGGCTACACGACACGGCTGGCCGCGAATTCGGATGCCTGCATGGCCGAGATCAACACCGAACCGCCTGCCCTGATGATCCTCGACATCTGGCTCAAGGACAGCACCATGGACGGGATCGACATCCTGTCCCGGGTCAAGCGCGACAACCCCGACATTCCGGTGGTCATCATCTCGGGCCACGGCAATATCGAGATCGCGGTCGCCGCGATCAAGCAGGGCGCCTATGACTTCATCGAGAAACCGTTCAACATCGACCAGTTGCTGGTGGTGATCCGCCGCGCGATGGAGGCCTCACGCCTGCGCCGCGAGAACCAGGAATTGCGCCGCAAGGACGTGGCTCAGGCCGAGATGATCGGCGCAAGCCCGGCCTTCAAGGGGCTGAAATCCCACCTCGACAAGGTAACGAAATCGAACAGCCGGGTGATGCTGACCGGCCCCGCCGGATCGGGCAAGGAAGTCGCCGCCCGCTATATTCACGCAAATTCAAACCGCGCGAACGGCCCCTTCGTGGTGGTCAACTCGGCCTCGATCGAGCCCGAGCGCATGGAAGAGGTGCTGTTCGGCCGGGAAAGTGCCGCGCGCGGCGTGGAACCGGGCCTTCTGGAGCAGGCGCATGGCGGCATCCTCTATTTCGACGAGGTGGCCGACATGCCGCTGGGCACGCAATCCAAGATCCTGCGCGTGCTGGTCGATCAGCAGTTCCAGCGCGCGGGCGGCACCGACCGGGTGCGCGTCGACATTCGGGTAATTTCATCCACCACGCGCGACCTGCCTGCCGCGATCGCCGCGGGCACATTCCGCCAGGAACTCTATCACCGGCTGAACGTGGTGCCGATCGAGGTGCCCGCACTGGACGAACGGCGCGAGGACATCCCCACCCTCGCCCGCCATTTCATTCAGGGCTTCAACCAGAGCCAGGGCCTGCCGCTGCGCGCGCTCGGCGAAGAGGCCGAAGCGCTGTTGCAGACCATGCCATGGCCCGGCAACGTGCGGCAGTTGAAGAACGTGATCGAGCGGGTGCTGATCCTGGGCGAAGGCAACGATCCGATCACGGCGGCGGAACTGCCGATGCCGGTCGAGGGCGCCGCCGAGGAGGGGCGCCTGGTGCTGTCGGCGGGGCTGGCCACGCTGCCGCTGCGCGAGGCGCGCGAGTTGTTCGAACGCGAATACCTGCTGACCCAGATCAATCGTTTCGGCGGCAACATCTCGCGCACCGCGAATTTCGTCGGCATGGAACGCTCGGCGCTGCATCGCAAGCTGAAATCTCTGGGCGTGGTCACCTCGTCCAAATCGGGCGCGCGGCTCGCGCATTTCGAGGATGAGGAAGAGGAAGCCCGCGCCGATTGACCGGCAAGCGGGCTTCTGCGATGCATCGGGGGGCGTGTTTCCCCAGTCGGGTGTCCTGAATGAAGGTGATCATCTGCGGCGCGGGCCAGGTCGGCTGGCAGATCGCCCGCCACCTCTCGGGCGAGAAGAACGATGTGACCATCGTTGACATGAACAGCGACCTGATCCGCCGGGCGACCGATGCGCTGGACGTGCAGGGCATCGCAGGACATGCCTCCTACCCCGACATCCTGGAACGGGCGGGCGCGCGCGATGCCGACATGATCATCGCCGCCACCCAGTCCGACGAGGTCAACATGGTCACCTGCCAGGTGGCCCATTCGATCTTTGCCATCCCGCGCAAAATCGCGCGACTGCGCGCCGAGTCCTATCTGACCGCGATCTATTCCGAGCTTTACCGCCGCGATCACCTGCCCATCGACGTGGTCATCAGCCCCGAACGCGAGGTCGCCGAGGCCGCGCTGCAACGCATCGCGGCGCCCGCGGCCTTCGATACCGAGTATTTCCTGGGCGGCCAGGCGCAGCTTCTGGGCATCGCGCTCGATGCGGACTGCCCGGTTCTCAAGACGCCGCTGCGCCAGTTGACCGACCTGTTCTCGACGCTGCGCGCGCTGGTCGTCGGCATCCGCCGCGAGGAAACGCTGTTCGCGCCCGAACCGGGCGACCAGCTATTCCCCGAGGATCAGGTCTATGTCTTCTCGCATGTCGAGGATGTGAACCGGACGCTCGAGATCTTCGGCAAATCCACGAAGAAGCAAGAACGCGTGGTCATCATCGGCGGCGGCAATGTCGGGCTTTCAGTGGCCCAGGCGCTTGAACGGAACGAGGACCGGGTCCGCGCAAAGGTGATCGAGAAGGACCGCGCCCGCGCCGAGACGGCAGCCGATGCGCTGGAGCGCACCATCGTGCTGCATGGCGACGGGCTGGATGTCAGCCTGCTGGAAGAGGCCAATGTCGACCGCGCCGACGCGGTTCTGGCGCTGACCGATGACGACAAGACCAACCTGCTGGCCGCAGTCCGGGCCAAGCTGGCGGGCTGCCCGATGGCGATCTGCCTGGTCAACGATCCCGCGCTTGTGCCGCTGATGGGTCCGCTGGGCATCGACGCCCATATCAACCCGCGCGCCACCACGGTCAGCTCGATCCTGCGCCATGTCCGTCACGGCCGGGTGCGCAACGTCTATTCGATCGGCGATGCCGAGGCCGAGGTAATCGAGGCACAGGTGCTGTCAACCTCGCCGATGGCGGGCAGGCGGGTGCAGGACATCGACTTTCCCGAGGGTGCGCTGATCGGCGGCGTGATGAAAGGCGACAGGGTGATCCGGCCCAAGGGGGACACCCGCATCGAGGAAGGCGACGTGGTGGCGATCTTTGCCTTGGCCGCCGATGTGCCCGAAGTGGAGCGCCTGTTGCAGGTCTCCATCGACTTCTTCTGAGGCCATGCGTCGGCTTTACGATCTTCCGTTCCTGGTGATCCTGATGGGGATCGGGGCGCTGGCGATGTTCCTGCCGGTGGGCGTGGCGCTGGCGGAACACGACTGGCTGACCGCGCGCAGCTTTTTCTATTCGGGGCTTCTGTTCAGCGTTCTGGCGGCGGTGCTGGGGCTGGCGACGATCGGCAACCGGGTAACGAACCAGGCCCGCAGCCATCTGCTGGCGATGCTGGGCTTCTACGGGCTGATGCCGCTGATGCTGGCCGTTCCCTTTGTCGAGGCGGTGCCCGGCGCGCGCTATCTCGACGGCTATTTCGAGATGATCTCAAGCCTGACCACCACGGGAGCCACGCTTTACGACGACCCCGCGACCCTGTCGTCGGGGCTGCATCTGTGGCGGGCGCTCGTCGGGTGGCTGGGCGGGTTCTTCATCTGGGTGACGGCGATCTCGATCCTGGCGCCGATGAACCTGGGCGGGTTCGAGGTCACGGCGGGCCCCGGCGGCGCGCGCCAGTTGGGCGCCGCAGGGCCGGGCACGGGCCGGGCCGCCGATCCGCGCGGGCGGCTTCTGCGCTTTGCCCGCCGCTTCGCGCCGATCTATCTGGTCCTGACGGCCAGCCTGTGGGTGCTGATGCTGCTCGCGGGCGAAGGCCCGCTGGTGGCAGCCTGCCACGCGATGTCGTTGCTGGCGACTTCGGGCATCTCGCCGGTGGGCGGCGTGCCCGGCGGCCAGAGCGGCTTTGCCGGCGAACTGTTCCTGTGGGGCTTCTTCATCTTTGCCTTCACCCGGCAAAGCTTCATGCTCGATTTGCGGCCCGAAAGCTGGCGCGCACTGAGCACGGACATGGAGTTGCGGATGGGGGTGGTGATCGCCTGGGCGGTGACGCTGTTCCTGTTCTCGCGCCACTGGCTGGGCGCCTATGAGGGCGGCGCCGATGACAGTGGCCTCGCGGCGCTGCGCGCGCTCTGGGGGGCGGTCTTCACGGTGACGTCCTTCCTGACCACCACGGGGTTCGTCTCGGCCGACTGGGCCGAGGCGCAGACCTGGTCGGGGCTGGCCACGCCGGGGCTGATCCTGGTCGGGCTGGCGGTGTTCGGCGGCGGGGTGGCGACGACTGCGGGCGGGGTCAAGCTGCTGCGCATCTACGCGCTTTACAAGCACGGGGTGCGGGAGATGGAAAAGCTGATCCATCCCTCCTCGGTCGGCGGCGCCGGAGCCTTCGCGCGGCGCATCCGGCGCGAGGGCGCGCAGATCGCCTTTGTCTTCTTCATGCTCTTCGCGCTGTCGGTGGCCGTGACCATGGTAGCGCTGGGCGCGGCCGGGATCGGGTTCGACGCGGCGATGGTGCTGACCGTGGCCGCGCTGACCACCACCGGCCCGCTGACCGCCGCGACGACCGAACCCGCGCTGTCCTATGCCACGCTGGGCGATGGCGCGCGGATGGTGCTGGCCGCTGCGATGGTTGTGGGCCGGCTGGAGACCCTGGCGATCATCGCGCTGCTGAACCCCGAATTCTGGCGCAACTGAGCCGCGGCGCTGCATTTTCGGATTGCCGACCCGTAAAGGGGGGTGGAAAGTCCTGAAACCTCGCGACATACTCGCGCCGAGGGAACGGCTTCTGTCCATACCGGGGCAGGTCCAGACAACAAGGGCAAGAAACGAATGGCTGCCGACAAGCAGAATTTGCAGGACGCATTCCTTAACCATGTTCGCAAGACCAAGGTGCCGGTTACGATCTTCCTGATCAACGGCGTCAAGTTGCAGGGCGTGATCACCTGGTTCGACAATTTCTGCGTTCTGCTGCGCCGGGACGGGCAATCGCAGCTTGTCTACAAGCATGCGATCTCGACGATCATGCCCTCGCAGCCGATCAATCTCTACGACGGTGAGGATTGAGCCCCTCTGACCTTCAGGAGCACGGCCCCCGGGTGACGCGCGCCTGGGTGCTTCATCCCGACATTGCCGCGGATCGCGCACGCCGCGACGCAGCCCCGGCGCTTGGAGAAGCGGTGGCGCTGGCCGCCGCCCTGCCCGGCCTTGAACTGGTCGGCTCCGAGATCGTGCCGCTGCCAAAGCTGCGGCCGGGCTGGCTGTTCGGGTCGGGCAAGATCGAGGATCTGGGCAATCGCCTCAAGACGGCCGAGGTGGAGCTCGTGTTGATCGACGGCCCTGTGACCCCGGTGCAGCAGCGCAATCTGGAACGGGAATGGAAGGTCAAGATCCTCGACCGGACCGGGTTGATCCTGGAAATCTTCGCCGACCGCGCCCGCACCCGAGAGGGCGTGTTGCAGGTCGAACTGGCCGCGCTGTCCTATCAGCGCACGCGGCTGGTGCGGGCCTGGACCCACCTTGAACGCCAGCGCGGCGGTCTCGGTTTCGTGGGCGGCCCCGGCGAGACCCAGATCGAGGCCGACCGCCGCGCCATCGACGAGGCGATCGTTCGGCTGAAGCGGCAGCTTTCCAAGGTGGTGCGCACACGCGACCTGCACCGCGCCGCGCGGCGCAAGGTGCCGTTCCCGGTGGTGGCACTGGTGGGCTATACCAATGCGGGCAAGTCGACGCTGTTCAACCGGCTGACCGGGGCGGAGGTGCTGGCCAGGGACATGCTGTTCGCCACGCTCGACCCGACCATGCGCAGCATCACGCTGCCCAGCGGGCTGAAGGTGATCCTGTCGGACACGGTGGGGTTCATCTCGGACCTGCCAACGCAACTGGTCGCGGCCTTCCGCGCGACGCTGGAAGAGGTGCTGGAAGCCGACCT
Organism: Rhodovulum sp.; assembly: GCF_011048875.1. Classification (NCBI taxonomy): domain Bacteria; kingdom Pseudomonadati; phylum Pseudomonadota; class Alphaproteobacteria; order Rhodobacterales; family Paracoccaceae; genus Rhodovulum; species Rhodovulum sp. The sequence goes on along the minus strand of NZ_DSDD01000440.1, from coordinate 1,791 downwards.
GATCCTGCATGTGCGCGACATCGCCCATCCCGATACCGAGTCCCAGGCCGCCGATGTGCGCGCGATCCTGACCGATCTGGGCGTGGACGAGAAGACGCCGCAGATCGAGCTGTGGAACAAGGCCGACCTGATCGAGCCCGAGCGGCGCGAGGCGCTGGCAGCCGTGGCGGCCCGGCGTGAGGGGGTGCGCACGATCTCGGCCTGGACCGGCGAGGGGATCGAGGGTCTGCTGGAGGCTATCACTGCGGCGCTGGACGAGACGCGGGTGCGGCGCGAAGTGAATCTGGGCTTTTCCGACGGACGGCGGCGGGCCTGGCTCTATGCCGAGGGCGTGGTCGAGGCCGAATGCCAAGGCGAGGACGGCGTTGTTCTGACGGTCAACTGGACCGCGCGGCAGGAACAGAGGTTCCGGGCACTGACCGGGGAACAGCCGCTGCGCGGATAAAAAATAGCGGCCCGAAAGCCGCCAGTTTGTGCATCATCCCGAACGAAGGGTCGTGATCGTCATCGCGGGGGAAGGCGTCGGTCACGCACCGGCACCGGAATCGGCGCCAGCGCCTCGGCCAGCCCACGCACACGCTCCGGCTGGCGCCGACCGCGCGAACCGTCATTCTCGTCGCGAGCCATGGACATCACCGCGATGCCGAACTGCACGCCCGAGAAGACGATACCGTTGAAGAGGAACAGCAGCACCGCCGCCAGCCAACCGCCCGAGACATGGGTGACGAGATGCCAGAGACTGGCCACGTTGAAATGGAGCAGCAGCGCCACGAAGACAAATGACAGGATGAACCCGATTATTGTCTGACGAATATAAAGGCTGATCAGTGTGGGCATGGACCGACTCCGTTGCTTCCCACCATTAGCTAGCCATTCATGGATCGATTCCAAGAAGAATCTTGCATCCCCCTATTCGGGTCATCCGGCCTGGGCGTTTCAGAACGCCTCGGGTCGGGCTTCCCGCGCCATGTGGTCCAGCACCGCATTGACGAATTTGGGCTCGCGGCCCTCGGGAAAGAACGCCTTGGCGACATCAACATATTCGGTGATGACCACCTTGGGCGGTGGCTTGCCGTCCACCAGTTCGGCGCCCGCGGCGCGGAACAGCGCCCGCAGCGTCGGGTCGATGCGCGCGATCGGCCATTTCGCCACCAGCGCCCGGTCGGTCATCTGGTCGATTTTCGCCTGCCAGGTCACCGCCCCTTCCAGCGTGGCGCGGAACAGCTCGACATCACCCTCGGCCAGTTCCTCGCCTTCCTCGTAGGAGGCACCGAAGCGCCATGTCTCGAACTCGCGGCGGACGGCGTCCACGCTCTGGCCCGATTGCTCCATCTGGAACAGCGCCTGCACGGCGTAAAGCCGGGCGGCGGATTTCATCTGGCGGCGTTCGGCGGCAGAGGTCATGCGCGGTCCGCCCCCTCGGCGATCTGGAAGCCACCCGAGGGCCGGAAGCCGACGCCACGGGTTTCGCCGCCCCAGCGCCGGGCCAACGCGATCAGGTGCAGCGCCGCCGCCGCCGCGCCGCCGCCCTTGTCCATGTCCGCGGGGTTCGCCCGTTCAAGCGCCTGTTCGTGGTTTTCCACGGTCAGGATGCCGTTGCCGGTCAGCGCGCCCTGAAGCCCCAGCAGCATCAGCCCGCGCGAGCTGTCGTTGCAGACGGTTTCATAATGGCTGGTCGCTCCGCGGATCACGCAGCCCAGCGCCACATAGCCGTCGAAATTCGACAACCGATGTGCCAGCGCGATGGCGGGCGGCAGCTCGAGCGCGCCGGGAACCTCTATCAGGTCATGG
>NZ_DSDD01000224.1:0-16353 GCF_011048875.1 Rhodovulum sp. | reverse complement strand
ATGGCCGGGGACAGCCTGGTCAAGGGGGCGGTGAACCTGTCGCTGCGACTGGGCGTGCCCGCGCTGATCGTGGGGCTGACCATCGTGGCCTTCGGCACCTCGGCGCCCGAACTTCTGGTCTCGATCCAGGCGGTGCTGCGCGACTCGCCGGGCATTGCGCTTGGCAATGTCGTCGGATCGAACATCGCCAACGTGCTCATGGTGCTGGGCCTGCCCGCACTGATCGTGGCGATCCGGACCGATGAATGCGACACGCGGCGCACCTATGGGCTGATGCTGGGTGCCACGGTCTTCTTCCTGGCGATCTCGCTCACCGGAACGATCACATGGGTTCACGGTCTGGGCCTTTTGCTGGTGCTGGGTTTCGTTCTGGCCGACGCCTTCCTGACCGCCAGAAACCATAGGCGTGCGAATGGCGCGCGCGTGGCAGCAGGTGACGATCCCGAGGAGATAACGGGTGCCGATCCCGGTCTTGGCTGGCAAAAAATCCTGGTCTACCTGGTGCTGGGTCTCATCGGTCTGCCATTGGGCGCAGACCTTCTGGTTGACAGTTCGATCGAGATTGCCCGGGCGCTGAACGTGTCGGACACGGTGATCGGCCTCACGCTGGTGGCCATCGGCACATCGCTTCCCGAGCTTGCCACCACGGTCATGGCCGCGCTGCGCCGACAGGCTGATGTCGCCTTGGGCAACGTGATCGGGTCGAACATGTTCAACCTGCTTGCCATCGTCGGCATTGCCAGCTTCTTCGGCGAAATCCCGATCCCGGCCGAGATGCTGCGCTTCGATTTCTGGGTGATGCTGGGGACCACGCTCCTTCTGGTGCCCTTCGTGTTCCGGGGCTGGCCGTTGACCTGGGTCTGGGGCGCGATCTTTACGGCCCTCTTCGTGCTATACATCGCGCTGGTGGTGATGACATGACGGATCGTGCGCTGGTAACAGGCGGCGCGCGGCGGTTGGGCCGGGCGATGGCGCTGCACCTTGCGGCGCGCGGTTTCGACGTGGCGATCCATTATGCCGCCAGCGCCGACGCAGCCCAGGCGGTGACAGGCGAGATCCGCGCCCGGGGCCAGCATGCGGTGGCGCTGCAGGCCGATCTGCTGGACGAGGATGCCGCCGCCGCGCTGGTCGGGCGGGCGGCCGAGGCGCTGGGCGGGCCGCTGACGGTGCTGGTCAACAACGCCTCGATCTTCGAATACGACAACATCCACACCGCCTCCCGCGAAAGCTGGGACCGGCATATCGGCTCGAACCTGCGCGCGCCCTTCCTGCTGACGCAGGCTTTTGCCCATCAGGCGCCCGATCACGGCATCTGCGAGGGTGGCGAGCCGCTTGCTTCGGGGCTGGTGATCAACATGATCGACCAGCGCGTGCTCAAGCCGACGCCCGAATTCATGACCTATACCATCGCCAAGATGGGTCTCTGGGCCTTTACCCGCACCGCGGCGCAGGCGCTGGCCCCGGCGATCCGCGTGAACGCGATCGGGCCGGGGCCGACGCTTCGGGGCGGTCGGCAGTCCGAGGACCATTTCGCCCGCCAGCGCGCCGCGACGATCCTGCGCCGCGGCGCCGATCCCGACGAGATCTGCGCCGCGCTGGACTATTTCCTCGATGCGCGCTCGGTCACGGGGCAACTTCTGTGCGTCGATGGCGGCCAGCACCTGTCCTGGCAGACACCCGATGTTCTTGGGGTGGAGTGACGGTCTCGGGCAGAGTGGCGCGTTAACTTTTCCACCTCTGCCGGAGCCGGTCATAATTTCTTCACCATTTCTTCAGGAAATTCAACAATTTGCAACATTGTGAATTTTGTGATTAAATATCAATCACTTGCAGGGTCGCTTAAAAAATGGGCAAATCGTTGAACGGGTCGGAATCCAATGGAAAATCCCACGCGTCCCAAGCTTATGCGCAGACTTGTCCACAGAAGTCGTGGACATGTTTGGACTTGATGGCCGGCCGGGTATCGTTGCAGCGATGGCGGGGAATCACGATCTCGACGACATGACCATGAATCCGACTGAGGCTGAAGCCGCCCGCCGCCCGCAGGGCCATGCCTGTATCCAGTCCTACCTTGCGACGCTGGACAACTCGCCCGGTGTCTACCGCATGCTCGATGCCCAGGCCCGCGTTCTGTATGTCGGCAAGGCCCGCAGCCTGAGGAAACGGGTGGCGAATTACGCCAAGCCGTCCGGGCATTCCCCCCGGATCGCGCGGATGATCTCGGAAACCGCGTCGATGATGTTCCTGACGACGCGGACCGAGACCGAGGCGCTGCTTCTCGAACAGAACCTCATCAAGCAGCTCAAGCCGCGCTACAACGTCCTGCTGCGCGACGACAAGAGCTTTCCCAACATCCTGATCACCACCGGCCACCCGTTCCCGCAGATCACCAAGCATCGCGGCGCGAGAACCGGGAAGGGCACCTATTTTGGCCCCTTCGCCAGTGCGGGCGCGGTGAACCGGACGCTGAACCAGCTGCAGAAGGTGTTCCTGCTGCGCAACTGCTCGGATTCGGTGTTCGAAAGCCGCACCCGGCCCTGCCTTCTGTTCCAGATCAAGCGGTGCAGCGCGCCCTGCGTGGGCCGGATCAGTGCGGCCGAGTATGCACGGGCGGTGCGCGATGCCGAACGCTTCCTTCAGGGCCGCACGACCGGCGTGCAGGAGGCGCTGGCGACCGAGATGGCGGCGGCTTCGGACGCGATGGAGTTCGAGCGCGCGGCGGCGCTGCGCGACCGCATCCGCGCCCTGACCCAGGTCCAGTCGGTGCAGGGCATCAACCCGCGCGGCGTGGCCGAGGCGGATGTGGTGGCGCTGCACATGGAGGGGGGGCAGGCCTGCGTGCAGGTCTTCTTCATCCGCGCGAACCAGAACTGGGGCAACCGGGACTATTACCCGAAGACGGGCTCGGGCGCCGAACCGGCCGAGGTGCTGCGCGGTTTTCTTGGCCAGTTCTACGAGAACAAGGACCCGCCCCGGCTGATCCTCTTGTCGGACGATATCGAGGATCGCGACCTGATGGCCGAGGCGCTGTCCGAACGCGCGGGCCGCAAGGTCGAAATCGCGGTGCCCCAGCGCGGCGAAAAGGCGGATCTGGTGGCGGGGGCTGCCCGCAATGCCCGCGAAAGCCTTGCCCGGCGCCTGTCGGAAAGCGTGGCGCAGGGCAAGCTGCTGGCCGGGCTGGCCGAGGCGTTCGGGCTGGAAGCCCCGCCCGCGCGGATCGAGATCTACGACAACAGCCATATCCAGGGCACGAACGCGGTCGGTGCGATGGTGGTGGCCGGACCCGAGGGTTTCGCCAAGAGCCAGTATCGCAAGTTCAACATCCGCGGCACCGACCTGACGCCGGGCGACGATTTCGGCATGATGCGCGAGGTTCTGACCCGTCGCTTCCAGCGGTTGCTCAGGGAAGACCCGGATCGCGAGGGTGAGACATGGCCCGACCTGTTGCTGATCGACGGCGGTGCGGGGCAGGTGGGGGCGGTCGCGCAGATCATGGCCGATCTGGGCGTCGAGGACATTCCGGTTCTGGGCGTGGCCAAGGGCATCGACCGCGATGCCGGGAAAGAGGAATTCCACCGCCCCGGCCAGCGCCCCTTTGCGCTGAAGCACAATGACCCGGTGCTTTACTTCGTGCAGCGCCTGCGCGACGAGGCGCACCGTTTCGCCATAGGCGCGCATCGGCAGAAGCGCGCCAAGGCCGTGGGCGCTACCCCGCTGGACGAGATCCCGGGCGTCGGCGCCACGCGCAAGCGCGCGCTGCTGGCGCATTTCGGCAGCGCCAAGGCCGTGGCCCGCGCGGGGCTGGCCGATCTGAAGGCGGTCGAGGGTATTTCGGACGCGCTGGCCGAAACCATTTACGGCTTCTTCCACGAGCGCGGCTGATCCCCGGCCGGTCGGCCCGGCCGGGGATGTCGGATTGTCAGATCACGCCCATCGCGCGCATCGCCTCGGCCACCCGGACGAAACCCGCGATATTTGCGCCCAGAACATAGTCGCTCGGCGCGCCATATTCCTCGGCCGTGTCGGCGCAGCGATCATGGATGCGCTCCATGATCCCGGCCAGCCGGGCTTCGGTCTGCTCGAAGGTCCAGCTGTCGCGGCTGGCGTTCTGCTGCATTTCCAGTGCCGAGGTAGCCACGCCCCCGGCATTCGCCGCCTTGCCGGGCGCGAACAGCACGCCCGCCTTCTGGAAGGCGCGCACCGCGTCCGGGGTCGAGGGCATGTTCGCCCCCTCGCCCACGGCGATCACGCCATTGCCGATCAGCGTCGCGGCGTCCTTGCCGGTCAGCTCGTTCTGCGTGGCACAGGGCAGGGCGATATCGCAGGGCACTTTCCAGATAGAGCCCTTCTCGATGTAATGCGTGCCGGTGCCCTTGATCCGGGCGTATTCGGAAATGCGCTGGCGGCGGACCTCCTTGATCTCCTTGACCAGGTCAAGGTCGATACCGTTCTCGTCCACCACATGACCCGAACTGTCCGAACAGGCGACAACCTTTGCCCCGAAGGCCAGCGCCTTTTCCATCGCATAGATCGCCACGTTGCCCGAGCCCGACACCGTGACGCGCTTGCCTTCGAAGCCCTCGCCGCGGGTTTCCAGCATCCGCTGTACGAAAAACACCGTGCCGAAACCCGTGGCCTCGGTCCGTGCGAGTGAGCCGCCATAAACCAGCCCCTTGCCGGTCAGAACGCCCGCCTCGTAGCGGTTGGTCAGTCGCTTGTACTGGCCGAACATGTAGCCGACCTCGCGCCCGCCCACGCCGATATCGCCCGCGGGCACGTCGGTATATTCGCCCAGGTGCCGGTAAAGCTCGGTCATGAAGGACTGGCAGAAGCGCATGATCTCGCTATCCGAGCGGCCCTTGGGATCGAAATCCGACCCGCCCTTGCCGCCGCCGATCGGCATGCCGGTCAGCGCGTTCTTGAAGATCTGCTCGAAGCCCAGGAATTTGATGATCCCGACATTCACCGAGGGGTGGAACCGGATGCCGCCCTTGTAGGGGCCCAGCGCCGAGTTGAACTGCACGCGGAAGCCGCGGTTGATCTGGACCTGCCCCTTGTCGTCCACCCAGGGCACGCGAAAGATGATCTGCCGTTCGGGTTCGCAAATCCGTTCGATCAGCGCGTCATTGGTATAGTCGGGATGCTTGGCGATCACCCGGCCAAGGCTTTCCAGCACCTCGTGCACGGCCTGGTGGAACTCCGTCTCACCGGCATTGCGGCGCAGGACGGATTCCAGAACGGGTTGGAGTTTCTCGTCGATCGTATGCACAGGGGACCTCTTATTGTCATTCTGCACGGTCTATAGGCGAATATTCTGGCCAGATGCCACATCATTAATCGTATGGAGAAAAATGCCGCGGCGCTCGTCCGGCGCCGATTGCCTTGCGCGGGGGTGGTGATCTGCCGCCCCCCTTCCCCTCGGCCGCATCGCCCGCTAGGGTCGCGGCATGAGGTGGACGCTTCCCAATATCCTGTCCGTGCTGCGCCTTTGCGCGGCGCCGCTGCTTCCGGCAGTCTATTTCCTGTGGGACAGCCCATTGGCCGACTGGATCGCACTTGTTCTTTTCGTCGGGGCAGCCGCGACCGACTGGGTGGATGGCTACCTTGCCCGGAAATGGAATGTCGTCAGCCGCTTCGGCGCGATGGTCGATCCTATCGCCGACAAGGCGATGGTGCTGATCGCGCTGATGGTCGTGGTGGCACAGACGGGGATGTCGGCGGTGATGACGCTGGCCGCGGGCGTGATATTCTTCCGCGAGGTCTTCGTCTCGGGTCTGCGCGAGTTTCTGGGCGCGCGCGCTGGCCAGCTCAAGGTGACGCAGCTTGCCAAGTGGAAGACCACGGTGCAGATGGTCGCGATCTCGGTGCTGATCGGCCATGGGATCGTAGCCCTGCCCGCGGTCGAGTTACTGGGAACCGCGCTGCTCGTCGTGGCGGCGGGCCTGACGCTGATAACCGGGGCGGATTATTTCACCAAGGCCTGGCCCTATCTTGCGGAGGAGGAGCGGCCATGATCGACGTGCTCTACTTCGCCTGGTTGCGCGAACGGATCGGGTTGTCGAAGGAGCAGGTGGAATTATCGGCAGCAAATGTGGCAGATCTGGTCGAGGAACTGAAGGCGCGCGAGGACCGCTATGCCGCTGCCTTTGCCGATCTTTCGGCGGTGCGCGTGGCCCTGGACCAGGAGCTTGCCGAGTTTGACGCACCGCTGGCAGGCGTGCACGAGGTTGCCTTTTTCCCGCCGATGACCGGGGGCTGAGGATGCGGGTTCGCGTTCAGGCCGAGCCCTTCGATTTCGGCGCGGAATGCGGGGCCTTCGCCACAGGGCGGACCGATGCGGGCGCAGTTGTGACCTTTGCGGGGATCGTGCGCGACGATGGCGGCCTCGCGCGGATGGAACTGGAGCATTACCCCGGCATGACCGAAAGGGCGCTGGGGCGGATCGCGGCCGAAGCGATGCGGCGCTGGGCGCTGCGGGATTGCCTCGTCATCCACCGCTTCGGGACGATGCTGCCCGGCGAGACGATCATGATGGTCGGGACCGCCGCCCCGCACCGCGCCGATGCCTTTGCCGCGGCGGAATTCCTGATGGACTACCTGAAATCCCGCGCGCCTTTCTGGAAGAAGGAGTTCGGCGCAGACGGTGCAGCCTGGGTCGCGGCGAAGGACACCGACGAAAAGGCGCTTGGCCGCTGGTCCGAAGACTGACCATCCGCCTGCTTCTTGGACCGCATACCCGTTCTGCCGCTCAGTCCGTGCGCATCCGGTCGATCTGGGCGCGAAGCTCGCCCGCCTCGAACCGCGCATCGCGCAGCCCGTCCATCGTCGCGCGCAATTCGGCCTCGGTCTGGCTGAGACGATTGGTCAGCTCCGCCTCGCGCTGGTGCAGATAGGCGATCGCCTGGTCGCGCTGTTCCTCGGCCTCGTGCAGTGCCTGGGCCATGTGATCCAGATCGTCCATGTTCTCGTCGGTGACCTGCGCCACCCGATGCACCAGCAACGAGGCGAACCAGCCCAGGAGGAAGGTCGCGAACAGAACCAGTGTCGTCACGATGATGAATTCAGTTCTGTCCATCGGTTTCTTCTTCTGCTTCCTCGTTCTCTTCGTTCTCGAGGTCTTCGGGCTCCGCCGCCACCAACTGGAACTCGATCCGCCGGTTCGCCTCGCGCCCCTCTTCCGTGCCGTTGTCCGCGATAGGCTGGCTGGCGCCGTAGCCGCGCGCGGTCAGGTTCGAGGTCAGCACCCGCCGCGCCATCAGCGCGGTCAACACCGCCTCGGCCCGCTCGCGGCTGAGCCTTTCGTTCAGTGCGGCTCGGCCCTGGCTGTCGGTATGGCCGCCGATCTCGATCTGGGCATCGGGACAGCTGCGCAGCACGTCGGCGATCTGGTCGACCACCCGGAGCGCGGCGCCCTCGATCCGGGTCGCGCCGGGCGCGAAGGTGATCTTTTCTTTCGCCAGGATCCCGGCGATCCGGGCGACGCAGGCCTCCGGGGTCGGGCGGCCGTCCGGGGTTTCCTCGGGTTCGACATAGGTGATGTCGATCTGGAAGGTTTTACCTTCGCCCAACCTGTCCGAAAGCAGCCGCGCCACCCTTGCCTGGGCGGTGTCGTCCATCGTGACGCCGGTCAGCCGCACGAGATCGGCCCGCACGACCACGGTTCCGTTGCGCAGCTGCGAAAGCGCCTCCAGCCCGGCCAGAACCCGGATCGGCCAGCCCTCGGGCAGGCTCGGGTCAAGCCGCGTCGCCGAGCGGACGCTCTGCAACCCGAACTGCGCCCGCGCATAGCTTTCGGCCGCAGATTGTACCAATGCGTCTGGCATCCGACCGCGCAACTGCACCTGGCCTTCGGGGCTAAGCGTGGCAACGAATTCCTTGGGGCCCTCGTCGGCGGCTGGTCGCTCGGACCCGGCCGGGTCGGTCAGGGTGGCCGTCAGCTTGAACGGGGCGGGCAACCGGGCCCGCAGCGCCGTCACCGCCTTGTCAAAACGCGCCCGCTCGGTTCCGGGGGCCGCCATCAGCGTTACGTCGGCATCGGAAAAGCTCAGAGTGCCGCCGCCGATTTCGGCCAGGGCGTCGATGCCCAGCGCGGCGGCCTCGCCCCAGCCGGGTGCGGGCACGCCCAGCCCCAGCGGGCAATCCAGCGCGCCGGTCAGCCCCGCGCGCCGGGCTGCCTGGGCGATCAATGTCGCGGCTTCGGCGGTGTCGGCAGCGCAGGCGTCGAACCTTGCGGTCCCATCCTCCAGCAGGAATCTCAGGGTGAAGGGCGCGATCATCGGGCGCGGCGCCGAGATGTCGAGCACGGGCGTCACCCCCACGGGGGCGGCGGCGCGCAGGTTCCGTGCGATCCTGTCCCGCTCGCGCAGACTGGTCGCGATGGCCGCCACCGAGACCTTCATGGGCGTGATCGAGACCTTGGCGCTATCGAAACGGCCCAATGCGTCGATGCCGAAGGCCAGAGCGGCATCCCAGCCCTCGGGTGCCGGGGCGTTGACGGTTTCCAGCATGTCGGTGACGGACCCGTTACGCGCGATTCGCGCCAGATCACGGCCAAGCCTGCCGCGATCGGTCGCCGTCGGCACCAGCCCGATCACGGAGATACCCGAGGCGTTGCGCAACAGCTCGACCGAGAACCTTGGCGCTGCCAGTGCGTTTGTGGTCTCGACCGTGATCTCGTCCAGCACATGCGACGCATCGATCACCTCGCCCGCGACCGAGAGCGCGCGGAACCGCGCCGCCTCGTCCGGGGCCGTGCCCGTCAGCCGCATCAGCATCCCGTCTGGCGTGGCCTCGGCCCAGTCGATCCCTTTCTCGGACAACGCCGCGCGCGTGGCCTTTGCCGTCCGCGACTCGAGCTGTCCGACGGCCAGAAACGCGGCCAGCAGGCACAATCCGCCCACCAGCGCGATTACGGTACTCGTTATCAGTTTCGGGCTGAGGCGGGTCATCGGGGCTGTCCCGCGGTAAGGATCATGGATCGTCCCTTCCCAAGGCCGCGTGCCGCTCAATCATGCCAGAATTGCAAGACCAAAGAACAGCACCGGGATCAGACCGGCTTCGCGGTTCGCCCGGAACAGCCGCAGGCAGGTCTCGGCATCGTCCGTGTCAAGATTGCGCAATTGCCAGTAAAGATGCGCGCCGAAGCCTGCGACCCCCATTACTCCAACGATCACGGCTGTCTGTCCGGCGCTATGGGTCAGCGCGATCAGAACCGCCAGTACCATCAACCCGACGCTTGCGATTCCGAACTGTTGAAGCCGCAGCGCCGTCTGGTCTCCGAACAGCAACGCAGTGGACTTTACCCCGATCAGCGCGTCGTCCTCCTTGTCCTGATGGGCATAGATCGTGTCGTAGAAGATCGTCCAGGCGATCCCCGACAGGTAAAGGAACAGCGCAGGCCAACCCAGGCTGCCGGTATGCGCCGTCCAGGCCAGCAGCGCACCCCAGTTGAAGGCGAGCCCAAGAAAGACCTGCGGCCAGTAGGTAAAGCGCTTGGCGAAGGGATAGACCGCCACCAGCACCAGCGAGGCGATTCCCAGAGAGATCGCCGCGTTGTTGAAGGTGAGCAGGATCACGAAGGCGGTCAGCGCCTGAAGCACCATCCACACCACCGCGTTCTGCACCGTCACCTGCCCCGAGGGGATCGGGCGCGAGCGGGTGCGCGCCACGCTGGCGTCGAATTCGCGGTCGGTGATGTCGTTCCATGTGCAGCCCGCACCGCGCATCAGCCACGCCCCGATGGCGCAGCCCAGCACAATCCAGAGGTCGATCCACAGGAATCCGGTCGAGGCCGCGGCCAGTGTCACTGCCCACCAGCAGGGAATCAGCAACAGCCACGTCCCCACCGGCCTGTCGGCGCGCGACAGCCGCAGATAGGGGCGCGTCCAGGCCGGCGCCCGGGCGTCGACCCAGTTGCCCCGGACCGCATCTGCGACCTGGCCTTCGGCCTCTGGCGTTTCGCCGGTCTGGGACGTATCACTGGTGGCCATGAGCAAACCCCGGTCTGCGAAAATCCGGCTCTATGTAGAGCACCCGTTGGGGGAAGGGCAAACCGTTCCTCTGTCGGCGGAGCAGGCGCATTATCTCTTTTCCGTGATGCGGCTTGGCGTTGGCGATGCGGTTCTGGTGTTTGACGGGCGCGCGGGCGAATGGCTGGCTCGGGTGTCCACGGCGGGCAAGCGCGGCGGCGCGCTGCTTTGCGAGCGGCCGACAAGGCCGCTTCGGCTGCCACCCGATATGTGGCTGTTATTCGCGCCGATCAAGAAGGCGCGCACCGATTTCATCGTCGAGAAGGCGGCCGAGATGGGCGCCGCGCGCATCTGCCCGGTCCAGACCGATTTCACCAATGCCGAGCGGATCCGGCAGGACCGGCTGCAAGCCCATGCCATCGAGGCCGCCGAGCAATGCGGCGGCACCTATGTCCCCGAAGTCTGCGAACTGCGGCGCTTGTCCGACCTGCTGGCCGACTGGCCCGAAGGGCGGCGGCTGATGTTCTGCGACGAGGCGCTGGTGGGCGCGAGGGCGGCGCTGGGCGATGCGCCGCGCGGGCCCTGGGCCATCCTGATCGGCCCCGTGGGCGGCTTTTCAGATGCCGAGCGCACCCGCCTGCGCGGCCTGCCCTTTGCGCATCCGGTCAGCCTGGGCCCCCGGGTGCTGCGCGCGGACACCGCGGCGGTGGCCGCCATGACGCTGTGGCAGCAGGCGCTGGGGGATTGGGGGTGAGCTTCCTGCGCCCCGAGATTCGCGCGCTTCTGGATCGCTCGCGCGAAATGCTGGCCGCGGGCGGGATGGCGCTGGCGGGGGGCTGGGTCTTCACCTTCGGCGGCTGGTTCTTCCAGGGGCTCGGGCTGGCGCTGATGCTCTTGTCGCTGGCATTGGCCTATGTCGCGATCCGGCGGCTGCGGTTTCTGACGCACGGGGCGGCGCCGGGCATCGTGCAGGTGGACGAGGGGCAGATCACCTATCTGGCGCCCGGCAATGGCGGCTTCGTGGCGCTGAGCGAACTGACCGAACTGGAACTGGTCTTCGACGCGGACGGCGCGCGGCTCTGGCGGCTCACGCAGTCCGGGTTTCCAACCGTGACGATCCCCGCCGCGGCGCAGGGGGGCGATGCGCTGTTCGATGCTTTCGTATCATTGCCCGGCGCCCGCCCCGGCCATATTGTCGCGGCACTCGACCGGACCCCGGACCAGGGGCCGGTCATGGTCTGGCGGCGCGAGCGTCACCCGGCCTTGACTTGACCCGCCCCTCGTCGCAGGTGACAGGCCGAACGACGCGAACGAACCCGGAGGCCAGCGCCCATGTCCATCCCACAAACCGGCGGCGGCCCGATCGAGTCCGTGGCGCAACTGGCCGAGTATCTCGAAGCCGGCTGCAAGCCCAGGGATGCCTGGCGCATCGGCACCGAGCACGAGAAATTCGGCTATGACAAGGCGACGCTCAAGCCCATTCCCTATGCCGGCGAGCGGTCGGTGCTGGCCGTGCTTCAGGGCTTGCGCCAGCGCTATGGCTGGGCGCCGATCTTCGAGGGCGAGCATATCATCGGGCTGGAAAAGGACGGCGCCAATGTCAGCCTGGAGCCGGGCGGGCAGCTGGAACTGTCCGGCGCGCCGCTCGAAACCATCCACCAGACCTGCGACGAGGTGAACGAACACCTGCGCGAGGTCCGCTCGGTCGCCGACGAGATCGGCGTGGGCTTCATCGGGCTGGGCGCCGCGCCGGTCTGGGCGCATGAAGACATGCCGGTGATGCCCAAGGGCCGCTACCGGCTGATGACCGACTACATGGACCGGGTCGGGACCATGGGCAAGGCGATGATGTACCGGACCTGCACGGTGCAGGTAAACCTCGATTTCTCGTCCGAGGCCGACATGGTGCAGAAGCTGCGCGTGGCGCTGGCCCTGCAACCTGTCGCGACCGCGCTTTTCGCCAATTCGCCCTTCCTCGACGGCAAGCCCAATGGCCACAAGTCCTGGCGCGCCCGTGTCTGGCGCGATCTCGATCCGGCGCGCACGGGGATGCTGCCCTTCGTGTTCGAGGACGGATTCGGGTTCGAGCGCTGGGTGGATTACGCGCTCGATGTGCCGATGTATTTCGTCTATCGCGACGGGAAATACATCGACGCGCTGGGCCAGTCCTTCCGCGATTTCCTTGCCGGTCGCCTGCCCGCGCTGCCCGGCGAGGTGCCGACCCTGTCGGACTGGGCCGATCACCTGACCACCATCTTCCCCGAGGCCCGCATCAAGAAGTTCATCGAGATGCGCGGCGCCGATGGCGGGCCGTGGCGGCGGCTATGCGCGCTGCCCGCGCTGTGGGTCGGGCTGACCTATGACCAGTCCGCGCTCGATGCCGCCTGGGATCTGGTCAAGGACTGGGATGCCGAAACGCGCGACGCCTGGCGGGTTGCGGCCTCTGTGCAGGGGCTTCAGGCTGAGGTGGGCGGACGCAAGATGCAGGCGCTGGCCGCCGAGGTGGTCGCGATCGCGCGGTCGGGACTGAAGGCCCGCGCCCGGCCGGGGCTGGGCGGCATGGTGCAGGACGAACGCCATTTCCTGCACGCGCTCGAAGACAGCGTCGAGACCGGCAAGGCCCCGGCCGACGAGCTGCTGGAACACTATCACGGCGACTGGAACGGGGATCTCTCCCGCATATACGCCGAGTTCAGCTACTGAGCCCGGCCTTCAGGCGCCCCTGTCGCCGCTGTGCATGACCAGCACGGCGGCCAGCGCCAGTCCGATGCCGACCGCATCGCGCCAGGTGGCGGCCTCCTTGAAGACGACGATACCCAGCAGCGCCAGAAGAACCGGTGTCGCCGTGGAATAGAGCACGCCGATTATCGCCAGCGAGTGCTGTTGCATCAGGAAGAACCAGGCCAGGGCGGGCAGCACGTAGCACACCGCGCCGACAAGGAACATCGTCGAGGTCATCCCGTCATCGTGGTCGGATGCAAGCTTTATGAAATAGTCGCCCGCTACGGTCAGGCCCGTGGTCAATATCAGCCAGAAAAACGTGTCCATGATCCGACCACCCGCGAAGGAGCGGGAAGAGCTTCACCCGAGCGGTGCCGACTGCCAAAAATGTCGAGTTTGTGTGGATTTACAACAGGTTCAGCCTGACTGCAGGCAAAACGAAAATGCCGCACGGTAAGGGAACCCGAGCCTCGCGACTCAGCCCTTCCTGCCGATCTTCGGCTCGGTCCCGGCGATCAGGCGGCGGATATTTGCGGCGTGGCGGACAAGGATCAGGGCGGCCAGCAGGGCGGCCAGCACGGCCGTTTCGCCATGTCCCAGAACGATTGCCCAGACCGGCGACAGCGCCGCCGCGACCAGCGCGGACAGCGAAGAATAGCGCAGCGCCGCCGCGACTGCGAGCCAGGTGCCGCAGGCCGCCAGCCCGACGGGCCATGCCAGCGCCAGCAAGGTGCCAAGGAAGGTCGCGACCCCCTTGCCGCCCTTGAACCCCAGATAGACCGGGAACAGATGGCCGAGGAAGGCCGCAAAGCCTGCCAGCTGCGCCGCATCCTCGCCGACCGCCACGCGCGCGATCAGCACCGCGATGCCCCCCTTGGCCGCGTCCAGCACCAGTGTCAGGAAGGCGGCCGGCTTGTTGCCCGTGCGCAGCACGTTGGTTGCGCCGATATTCCCCGACCCGATCTTGCGCAGATCGCCAAGGCCGAACAGGCGCGCCATGACGATGCCGAAGGGCACCGCCCCCAGCAGATAGGCCAGCAGTGCCAGAAGGCCGAGGGTCAGGGGCGCGGTTTCGATTACGGGCATGGGGGGTCAGCCTTTTCCAAAGACGCGCGCGCCCGCGACCCAGGTGCCCAGCACCCGGCCCTGCATCCGCGCCCCGTCGAAGGGGGTGTTCTTCGATTTCGAGCGCAGCGCGAAGCGGTCCAGCACGAAGGGCGCATCCGCGTCGAACCAGACCAGATCGGCCGGTGCGCCCGGGGCCAGACGCCCGGTGGCAAGCCCCAGCCGTTGCGACGGGTTCAGCGACAGCGCCCGCCAGAGCCGCGGCAGGTCGATCGCGCCCGCATGGTACAGCCGCAGCGCTGCGGGCAGGAGCGTTTCCAGCCCGACCGCGCCGCTTGCCGCCGCTTCATAGGGCAGGCGCTTGGATTCCTCGTCCTGCGGCGTGTGCATCGAGGAAATCACGTCGATCAGGCCCGAGGCCGCCGCCTCGACCAGCGCCACGCGGTCCGTCTCGGCCCGGAGCGGCGGTTTGACCTTGAAGAATGTGCGGTAGTCGCCGATATCCAGTTCGTTCAGCGTCAGGTGATGGATCGACACGCCCGCGGTTACGTCGCGGCCGTTCTGCTTGGCGCGGTCCAGCGCGGGCAGGGCGCGGGCGGTGGTGATCTGGTCGGCGTGGTATTTCACGCCCGTCATCTCGACCAGTGCCAGGTCCCGGTCCAGCGCCATGCGTTCCGCCATGGGCGAGACGGCCGGCAGACCGCGCAGCGAGGCGAACTTGCCCGAGGTCGCGCAGGCCCCGTCGGACAGGCCCGGATCCTGCGGGTGGGCGATCACCAGCGCGCCAAGGGAGCGCGCATAGGTCATCGCGCGGGACAGGACCTTGGTGTTCTCGACCACACGGTCGCCATCGGTAAAGGCAACCGCGCCCGCATCCAGCAGGAACCCGATCTCGACCATCTCGCGCCCCTCGCGCCCCTTGGTCAGGGCGGCCATGGGCTTGATCCGGACGGGCGAGGCATCGCGGCCGCGGCGGGTGACGAATTCCAGCACCTCGGGCGTGTCGATGGCGGGGGTCGTGTCGGGGCGGGTGACGATGGTTGTCACGCCCCCCACCGCGGCAGCCGCCCCGGCCGAGCCAAAGCTTTCCTTGTGCCGCTCGCCCGGTTCGCAGACCTTGACGCCGATATCGACGATCCCGGGGGCAAGGCAGTTCCCGGCGCAGTCGATCACGGTGTCGGCCGCCGGCGCCTCGCCCGTGCCGGTGGCAAGGATCGTCTCGCCCTCGACCAGCAACCAGCCGGGCGCGTCGGTCCCGGCCTCGGGGTCGATCAGGCGGGCGTTGGTGAATAGCGTTCTCATCGCCGCGCGCCCGTCGCCGCCACTATCCGCGCCACGACTGCATCCGGTTCTGCCAGGAACTTGATCAGGTGCTTGTCGCCCGAGCGGGTGATGATCTGCACCGCGGCGCCCAGCTTGCCGGCCTTGTCGATGTTTTCGAACAGGACCCGCCGCCCGCCGGGGCCGTTCAGGGCGCGGTCGGTCAGGGTCCAGACCGCGCTCAGTTCCTCGCCCATCAGATAGGCCCCGCGCACCCCGATCCCGAGAAGCGCGGCCACGATCCCGACCCAGGGATAAGGGTTGCCCAGCAGCAACAGCACCAGGCTCGCCCCCACACCGGCGATCGCCGCCAGCAACACATGCGCCTTGATATAGGTGCCCCGGTCGGCGCGGAACTGCGCCTGCACGGTTTCGCCATCCTCCAGATCGGCCGGCAAGGTGGGATCAAACATGGATACCCCCCGCCGCGCGTTCCGCCCGCAAGTTGCGCGCCAGAAGGTCCATCGCCGCCATGCGCACCGCCACCCCCATCTCGACCTGTTCCTGGATCACGCTGCGGTTGATGTCGTCGGCCAGCGTGCCGTCGATCTCGACCCCGCGGTTCATCGGCCCCGGATGCATCACGATGGCGTCCTCCTTGGCATGCGCCAGCTTCTCGGCGTCCAGCCCGAAACGGTGGTAGTATTCGCGCTCGCTGGGGATGAATCCGCCATCCATCCGTTCCTTCTGAAGCCGCAGCATCATCACCACATCGGCCCCTGCCAGCCCTTCGCGCATGTCCTCGTAGACCTCGACGCCGAATTCGGCGGCCCGGGCGGGGATCAGCGTCGCGGGGCCGATCAGCCGCACCCGGTTCTCCATCCGGCCCAGAAGCAGAATGTTCGAGCGCGCCACGCGGGAATGAGCGATGTCGCCGCAGATCGCCACCGTCAGCCGGTGCAGCCGCCCCTTGGCGCGGCGGATCGTCAGCGCGTCCAGCAGCGCCTGGGTCGGGTGTTCGTGCCGTCCGTCGCCCGCGTTCAGCACCGCGCAATTGACCTTTTGCGCCAGCAGATCCACCGCGCCCGATTGCGGATGGCGCACCACCAGCAGGTCGGGATGCATCGCGTTCAGCGTCAGCGCGGTGTCGATCAGCGTTTCGCCCTTCTTGAGGCTGGACGCCTGCATCGACATGTTCATCACATCCGCGCCCAGCCGCTTGCCCGCGATCTCGAAACTGGCCTGGGTCCGGGTCGATGCCTCGAAGAACATGTTGATCTGGGTCAGCCCGGCCAGCACGTCGGAATGTTTCGACGCGCCCCGGCTGAGATCGACATAT
>NZ_DSDD01000172.1:0-16540 GCF_011048875.1 Rhodovulum sp. | reverse complement strand
GGCGTGGCGCTTGATGGTGCCGACCGGCACGCCCTGATAAGGCACGCCCCGCAGCTCGGCCCAAGAAGTGAGCGTGGCCATGAGCCCGCCATAGACATGGGCCGCGTCAGTTGCGGCGTGGCGACGGACCTCCTCGAACCAGATCGTGGCGATCGGTCCCGACAGGCGGTCGATCTCGGTGAGCCAGTTGGTGAAGCGCAGGAAGCGCATCCCGCCCCCATCGAAGCGCCCGGGGCGGAAACTGGCCGTGCCGCTGAGGATCAGCCCGTCCGCGTCGCGGAGCGCCCAGCCGGTAGTGGTGCCGAGATCGAGGGCCAGGATGGGGCGTCCCGGTGCCGAGCCGATGGACTGGATCGACCGGGCATCGGTTGTGGGCATTGCAGCAGTTGAAAGGTTCATGGCGAACATCTCCCGTGTGGTGGATGGAAAGGCAGGGGCAGCAGCACGCGCGCGCGACGCCCCCGGGGGTGGGAGTGGAGAACCCGCCTTGCGGCGTTCTCCCCACCCCCGAAGGGGGTGGCTTTCACCCCCACAACTTGAAACGAGCCGTAAGGGCCTGCAAAACATGAGAAATTCCAAGTTGGGAACGCGCTGCGCGAGTGATGCTTTCCCAACTTGAATCTGCGTATCCCGACGGGCGCCATCGCAGCCATGCGCAGGTAGTTGGGAAAACCCTTCCCAACTTGAATCCGCGTGATCCGCCGAAGCCCTGAGCGAGCCTGCGCAACCAGTTGGGAAGGCGTTTCCCAACTCTCCCAACTTGAATCTGCGCGCTTGTGCGTAGGGCCGATGCGTCATGCCTCGCCCTCCGGATAGACCCAGACAGCGGGGTTCTCGACGGGCAGCGGGGCACCGCTCTGCGGGCATTTGTAGGTGCTGGGCAGGACGGGGATGCCACCGGCGTGGATCTCGCCGGTCTCGGGATCGACAAGCCCGCTGTCGGACGGAAACACCATGCCCTCGACGCAGAGATAGCCGAATTTGGAGGTGGAGCGCGGCAGGCCGAAGGGGCGGCCGTCGCGGACGAACTTGATGTCGCCTTTCGTGGCCAGCACGCTGATGCGGTCGCGGATCGTGTCCTTGCCACCCAGCCCTGCCTGGTTCTCGTATCTCTCGGCGAATTGCAGCGCGGTGTAGAGTTTGCCGCGCCCGGCCTCGTCGAGCAGAAGCTGCAGGATCACATCCCGCTTGCGCATGCGCTCGGCATCGAGCTTCTCGCCGAAATCGCGCCGCACGATGCGTTCACCGGAAGGGTCGAGTTCCACCCAGCAGCCGGCGCGCTTGTCGATCAGCTTCGAAGGCAGCGCCGGTCCATTGCGCAGCTCGATCTCGAGGCGGCGCTCGGGGCGTTCCTCATCCAGGCGATGCAGGATCAGGCCGGAGGTGTAGAACCCGCGCAGCGCGCTGGCACCAGAAAGGGCCAGAAACGGGTCCTCCCGCAGCTGCGTCTTACCGAGCTTGCGCGTGTGGTGAGCCAGGATCACGCCGCAATCGGGGTTGACCGCTTCGCGCAGCGGCTCGATGCGCTCCTGCAGGAAGAACATCATCGCGGCGTTGTCGTTCTCGCCGCCACCGTCCGGCCCGCCATCGAAGATATTGCGGATCGGGTCGATGCAGAGAATGTCGACCGGCGGGTCACCAAAGGCGCCGCGCACCGCCTCGATGACATTCGGCAGGCCGTTGCTGTCCAGCAGGAGCTTGAGCTTCGGCGTGGCCACGAACCCGTCGCGCGCCGCAGCCAGCAGATGCGGCTCCAGCCCGAGGGCCTGCAGACGCTCGCGCAAATAGTGATACTGGATTTCGGCCTGCAGGTAGAACACGCGCAAGGGGCGCGGCGGCGTGAAGCCGAGAAACGACACGCCTGCGGCCATGTGCACGAGCCAGGAAATCAGAAAATCGCTCTTGCCGACCTTGGGCGCCCCGCCCAGCACCAGCAATCCGCCCGGCGTCAGAACTCGCGGGGCGATGATATCGTCGGGCATGGGGCTGGTGTCATCGAGCAGCGCACCAAGCGTGAACGCCTCGACCCTTGGCGCCTGTCGCGCCGCCTGCGCCGGGCCATTGCGCGCGACATGCAGGGCCCAGAGCCGCTCGGTCTCGCGCTTAAGCCGGTCGAGCGGCCAGCTCGGGCGCAGCATGGCTGCATTGTAGCCGCAGATCGCCTCCCAGCCCTCGGGCCCCGACAGGCGCCCCTCATGCACCAGCCGCAGATAGTGGCCGATGGCCGCACTGGCGCCCTGAAACCGGGTCCAGTCATCCTCACCCGCCGCGCGGACGGGGTTGGTGAGGACCGCGTCGATGGAGGGCTTATCGGCGGAAGGTGCCGTGGTCTGCGCGATGCCATCGAGCGGCGGCATGTCCGCCACGGCCTCGGCGAATTCGGCAAGATCAACCTCGTGATTGGCCCGCTCGGCGATGCGGACGATCCGCTGGAAGCCCCCCTTGTGATAGACGCTGCCAGCGACGCGGATAGGCTGATGCGCCGAGCGGAAATGCGTGTCGCCGCCGACCTTGGCGGCAATCTCGCCGCGCAGCCGGCTGACCTCGGCCACATCCGCGCCTTCAACCGGCTCGCTGAGCCGCCACCAGACATGCAGCTTGTCGCGCCCCTCGGGCGTGCGCCCCCCACTTTCGACGACCAGCGTCGGACGGCCCAGATAGTGGCGCAGATGCGCGAGCTTGGCCGCGATGTCGCCGGTATCGAGATCGACGACGATGGTCTGCATCTGCAGCACATCGACTGCGCGCGCCTCACCCTGTGCGGCAACGGTGCCGGGGATCACATAGACAGCGGCACCTTCCCGCCAGGCCCAGTTCGCGAAGGTCGCCATCTTCTCGGGCGCCGTGCCGTCCGCCGGGATCCAGATGTTGTGCGGGCGCCCGTCGAAGCCTTGCCCCTTGTCCACGAAGCCGCGCACCGGGATGAGGCCCTCGCAATAGCCGAAGACCACATCGAGAAACGCAGCGATCTGTGCGGGGTCGGGCTCGACACCGAACGCGTCCGGTGTGGACGCGGCGTCGTTGAAATCCCGCCAGGGATTGAAATGGATGATCGTGTCGTCGCTCATGCCGGCAGGCTCCAGCAGCGCTCGGACCAGGGGCAGAAGCGGCACTCGAAGAAATCGGGGTTACGGGCTATGCGCGGCAGCAACTCGCCGGCATCAGTCGCCTGCAGGATCCGCACGCCGCGATCCGACATGCGCTGCGCAAGGTCGGCGTCGAAGGGCACCAGCTCGTGGTGCAGCTCGGCCGTGTCCTTGTTGATCGCCGTGAAGAGCGCGGGCGCGGCCGAGATGCCCGGCACCGTCCCTTCCATGTAGGCCTGATAGAGCGCGATCTGCGCGGCATATACCGGCTTGGCGACACTCACGCCCCTGGCAACCGTATCGCGCCAGTTCCTGGCGTTCATGGTCTTGCATTCCCACAGCGCCGGGGTGCGCAGGCCCAGCGCCGCCGGGGCATCGGCGATGATCCCGTCAACATGGCCCCGGATGCGCCCGCCGGCGACTTTGAACCCGAACTGCGCGCCGTCGGGGCGATTGCCCTTGCGTGTGTAGAGATCGAGCCCGGCCGCCCGCAGCCAGCGGATGGCGAGATCCTCGAGCTGATGCCCGATCGCAAAGATCCGCAGCGACTGGCCGGTGAAATCCCCTCCCTCGTCCTTGGGCGCGCCCGCGAACTCGAACTGCAGCGCCCGTTCACAGGGATGGCCCAGCCGCGAGCCGCCAAGGTAGTCGCGCTGAGGCGTTTCCGCGCGCTCGGCCTCGAGGGCGGCATCCACGGCCGCATTGATGCGCTCGGCGATGCCGGAGCGATGGTTGTAATCCAGCGTCAAAACGGCACCTCCGGTGTCTGTAACCGAGCGATGTCGGACATGGCCTCGCGGAAGCCCTCGACGGCTTCCTCGATCAGTGCGCGCACCTGCGCCTCGGTCAGATCGCCCAGCGCTGTCTGCCAGCCGATCTCGTCCATCAGCAGCGCGATCCGCTTCATGGTCGCGGTGACGGCGGCGCGCTCTTCCTCGGTGAGATCAACCATGCCGACACACCTGCGCACCGAGCGCGTCCACCAGCTCTGGCAAGCCATCGAGCAGAACCAGACCGAGGATCGGGGCCGCCTCGATGGCACCGGATCGCGCCAGCCAAATCCACGCGGGAGTTGCCCACAGAAAGCACAGAGCGTGCCACGCGGATGCCAGAGCCGATGCCGGTCCGCGGCGGAAAGTCGGGATGATGACACCATGGCTCATGCCGCCCTCCCGATTGCATCGGTGACCGCACCCTCGGCCCCGAACACTAGCGCGCGGATCGCTGCACGGTTGAAGCGGAAGGACAGCAGCGCCGAGGCCTGATAGCGCGTGAGCCCGAAATCCTGCCGATACTCGGCCGGCAGCCAGGCGAGCTGCTTGTCCGTGGGCGGCTGGTTCAGCCAGCGACGGGTCTTGTGGGCGCTCTCGTCGCTCTCATGTTCATTGAGCCAGTCATCGGCCGCGGCCAGACAGATAGTGCGTTCGCCCACCGCCAGAAGCCTTGGGTGTTCGCGCGGCAAGCCCCCGACCCCGTACCAGCGGCCATTGAGAAAGAAGACGCCGCCCCAGGCGCTGAACCCATTGGCAATCAGCGCGCCATCGTCGCCGAAGAGGTCTACCCAGCGGAAGCTGGACCGCTTCAGCAGATCGATCTCGGACATCACGAAGGCGCCCAGCGGCTCGGCCCCGGCATCCTCGTCGCGCTCCCAGAGATGGCCGCAGAGCGGGCATTCCATGGTGGCGATCGGCACCTCGGCACCGCAGTCGGGACATTCCTTGCTGGGCGCCTCGCCGGACGCTTCCCGCCCGTCGAGATCGACATCCTGCTCCAGCGCCCCGTGCATCAGCGTCGATGTGCCGAAATCGAGGACGATGCAGTCGCTCTTGATCACGCCAGGATGCTCGGCCGGGTCCACGGTGCGCAGCCCGCGCCCGATCATCTGGATCATGGTCGACTTGTAGGAGCTGGGGCGCAGCAGCACGACGCAGGAGGTGGGCGGATGGTCCCAGCCCTCGGTCAGCACCGCGACATTGACGACGACCCTCAGCTCGCCCGCTGCATAGGCACTGAGCGTTGCGCGCCGTTCCGCAGCCCCCATGTCACCGTGGACCAGCCCGGAGGGCGCCCCGGCCGCCGCGAAGGCCGCAGCCACGTTGCGCGCGTGATCGACGGTCGAGCAGAACACCACGGTCTGGCGATCACCCGCCTTCTCCTGCCAGTGGCGAATGACGGCATCGGTCACGGGCGCGCGGTTCATGATCGCATCCACCGCGTCCATGTCGAAATCGTCCACGGTCTTGCGGACCTGCCCCAGCTGGTGCTGCACGCCGACATCAATGACGAAGGTGCGCGGCGGAACCAGGTGCCCGGATGCGATCAACTCGCCGATCCTGATCTGGTCAGCGACATTAGAGAAGACCGGGCGCAGCCCCTTGCGATCACCCCGGTTGGGCGTGACCGTCACGCCGTAGATCCGGCAATCCGGGTTGCGGTCGCGCGCGCGGTCGATGATCCGGCGATAACTTTCCGCCGCTGCATGGTGGGCCTCGTCGATCACCAGCAGATCGAGCGTGGGCAGCGCTTCCAGATTGCCGCTGCGCGCCAGCGTGGGCACCATCGCGAAGGTGACCTGGCCGTTCCAGGCCTTCTCGCGGGCGTCCACCACCGAGGTCGAGATATCCGGGTTGACCCGCACGAACTTGGAGCGGTTCTGGCTGGTCAGCTCGTCACGATGCGCCAGCACGCAGGCCTTTGCATCGGTGCCGCCGACTGCGCGGCCTGCGACCGCGGACAGCATGATGGTCTTGCCGGCACCGGTCGGCGCGACGCCGAGCGCGTTGCCGTGGGTGTGGAGCGCAGACAGGCTGCGCTCGACGAACTGTTTCTGGCGGGGGCGAAGCAGCATGACCGCACCCCCCTCACTGCGCCCAGGACGGGCGCCCTGGGGCGCCGGTCGGGGCTTGCGGTGCGGCCGAGGGCTGCGCGGGCGCTGTGGGCGCCTGGCGCGGTGCCGCCCCCATCAGGCCTGCATAGTCCTTGTGGTCGGGGGTGATGGCACCGCGGATCTCGTTCTTGTCGTCACCGTTGGTGTCGGAGCCGATATCGATCCGGGCGACAAACTCGATACCGTCGAGATCACCGAAGCCGTTGATGCGCCGCGCCGCCTGCGCTTCGGGCGAGTTGTCCTTGTCCGAGATGCCGCGTGCGGAGTTGAGGATGCCACGAACCAGGCTGCGCCCCATGTTGGCCCAGTTGGGCCCGTTCGGGCTGTAAAGCCCGATCAGGCTGAACACCTTGCGCCGGGCATAGGGCCCTTCCAGCACGGTGAACTCGCCCGAGAGATAGACGGAGCCAGTGCTGCCGCGCGTGGCGTAGCCCCCGGTCCAGCCCTGTGCGGGATCGTCGAAGCCCCCAGGGCGGATGGTCAGGCGCACCTTCGCCAGCGTGCCCTTGGGGATGAGGTTGGCGTTGTTCTTGGCGTCGTTGAAGTCGTTCCATGAACCGGACATTGCGATGGTCCTTTCTGATCTGTTCAATTGTCGGATTGGGCGGGCGCGGCCTCGGGCCGCGTGAAGCTCAGGCGCTCGGATGCAGGCGGTGCGGGCTGGCGGATCTTCTCCATCAGCCGCCCGAGATGCGGCTCCTCGAGCTGCGCAAGACGCCCCGAGCGATCCTTGGCCGGGTAGCCCCATGGGTTCAGTGTCTGGCAGATGAAGGCCCGGTAGGGCGCACCACCTTCATCGGCGAGCTCGGCCATCGTGATGACCTCATCGACGATCCCTGGTAGTTCGAGGCCGGTCTTGGAGCCGTCG
The DNA here is from genome assembly GCF_011048875.1 of Rhodovulum sp. NCBI lineage: Bacteria > Pseudomonadati > Pseudomonadota > Alphaproteobacteria > Rhodobacterales > Paracoccaceae > Rhodovulum > Rhodovulum sp. The sequence goes on along the minus strand of NZ_DSDD01000172.1, from coordinate 9,699 downwards.
ATCTGCGGCGCGAAATACCGCCGGTTGAAGTCATCGAGCTTCTCGTCGAGGATCCCAACCAGCCAGACATTCCGGGCCCGCGTGTGCTGAAGATGCGTGAGCCAGGCGATCATCTCGCGGCCGTGCAGGCCATAGGCGCCCCTGACATCGGACTTGCCGGTCTTTTCCGAGACCGCCTCGGGCTGGCCCTTGCACCACTGAAAGCACAGCCGTCCCGCCACGGTGATGGAGTCGACGAAGATGGTCTGGTAACGCTCCAGCGCCGCCGGATCGCCGAATTTGGCGCAGACCGCCTCGTAATGCGCCGGGCTGTAGGTCTGCTCGTCCCGCAGCGCGGGGTTGGGCCCGCCGATGAAGACCGCGAAGTCGCGGCACTCGGCCCAGGTGCGCGGCCGGATCGTATCGCCCGGCCAGCCCTCGATCGCGAGATCGCCCGCCTCCAGGTCCATGAAAAGCGTGGACTGCGGATCGAGCGTCCACAGCAACGTCGTCTTGCCGATACCCGATTTGCCGAAGATGCAGCCCTTGATGCCGCGGGGTTCCGCGAGGCGCGCATCGGCGCTGATGATGGGGAGGGTCATGCCGGCGCCTCCCCGTCGAGGACGAGCCGGAAGGTCGGTTTGCCGGTGCGCACCGTGCGCGCGCTCTCGAACGCGCTGCGGATGGCCGGGGGCCAGGCGGTGTATTTGCGCTCTGGGACCTTCAGGATGACATCGACATAGGCCTGCGGGTCATCACCCTCGGCGCGGATCCGGTCCACCAGCTCGGCAAGTCGGTCCTGATCCCAGTCGACCCGCTTCGGGAGGTCGGAAACCACGGTGACCGCGCCATCGGCGAAGCGCACGGTCCCGGTATCTTTCCCGGCGTCATGCCGTGCCTGCGCCGCGCGATCGCCGTACTTCAGAGCGATGGCGCCATCGAGCCAGTCGCGCAGGCTTTTCGCCGAGCGCAGCGCGTCCTTTGCTTCACTCTGCAGCCGCGCAAGCTCCTCCGCCGGCAGCGACGCGATCTCGCCAACAGCCATGTGCCGCAGCGCATCGAGCGTGATGATGTTGGGAATATTCATGATCACCTCCCTCACGCCGCAGGCTTGGGGGTGGTGTCGGCGGTGCTGGCGCGCAGCTGTGTGCGCTCGTAGGTCTCGACGTCTTCAAGCCGGTAAACGACCCGGCCGCCAATCTTGATGAAAGCGGGCCCATCGCCCGTCCAGCGCCAACGCTCCAGCGTGCGCGGGCTGATCTTCCATCGAGCCGCAAGCTCGACCTGGTTGAGGTGTGTGACTGACATGTAGGAACTCCGTTGAATTGCCTCTCCTACCCGACCGCGCTCAAGCGCCCGGATATGCGCACAATTTCAACGCTTTGCGCTCGTTTTTATATGATCAGCCACGTAGTTTCTTGTGACATCCCGACATGAAAAAAGCCCCGAAAAACGGGGCTTCGCTGGGCAAGTCGTGACATCGCGCGCGCCGACGTGTGACGTCGGCTGATTATTCCGGTGACGCAGACGGATTCGGGAGCTGGATGTCACCGAGGGAGATTTCCCGGCAGCCCGGGTTGATGCGGTAGCCTGCGCGTTCCTTGGTTTCGATGAAACTGTTCTGGTCGAGTGGGATCCCGAGCATCACCGCCAGCGGGTCGAGCGAATCCCGCAACCTGCGCAGTTGCTGGCGCATCGACTGCTCGGATACGCCGATTTCGTCCGCGACATCGTGAGGTGGCATGAACGGGATCTCCGAGCGCGTTCGCTTGGCGTTCCGGAAATTCTCGATCAGCGCGCTCACGAAGCGGTAGTTCGCACCTTCAAGACGGTGCCCACCGTGAAAAAGCACCTGCTCGGCATCGTGATCCACCGCGAACTCGAGGATGGGAGTACTGAGCCGGTCGACGAAATCGGTGGTCTGCTGATCATAGCCGGACTTCGGTGCGATCTCGACGTGGTCGCGAGTGAAGCAGGTCGCCAGAAGCGAACCAGCCGGAACCTCGCCCCGGAAAAGCGGGCCAGCATGTTCGCTCCCGGCCCGGGCGATGACGTCTTCCACGGATCGCGCGTGCCGCTGGAACAGATCGAAAAGATGTGCGCTTGCCTCATCGGCTGACAGATCCGGGAAGTGGTCAAGCGCCGAGACAATTTCCGGAAGGTCGACAAGGAACCGGTCCTTCGTTATCGAGCCGACCTTCCTGAAGAAGGACACGTAGTGCATCGCCATTCGAAGGCTGTCATCAGCACTTCGGTCGCTCAGGAGTAAATCCTTCTTGTATTGGTCCGCGGGATCATGATCGGCCAAGCCCGCAGCCAAGACAGCGAACCTTCGATCGATGCATTGAGAACATATTCCGCAGTGCGTGTGCCTTCTCGTCCGGCTGTGCGTGCGGGTGCAGCTCACCGTGGACCCGATCATGTCAGCCATGCCGGCGGCTGCGATCGTCTCGGTAACCTCCTTCTTGGTGAGCCACTGCAGCGGGGTTCGGATCTCTATCTGGCGGTCGAGGAGGGTCGAGAACAAGTCCTCTAGGCCACGGAGTACCTTGGGATGCGTGGTGCGCGTGGCTCGGCCACCGACCACGTCCCCCGCCAGCGGCGGGTTGATGCTGACAACCCCGTTCTCGTAGAAGCTGAAGCAATCCTTCCCGGACATCCGCGCCACGACCAGCCCGATGCACGCGAAGAGAAATGATCGGGTTCTCTGGGTGTACTCGGCCGGCTTGATGTCCGTGTTCGATACCCACACCGGGACGTAAGACAGCCGCCGCCCGTATCCGCGCTGCTTCAATGCGTCGACCAGGGTCGCCTGGACATTCTGGACTTTCGGCACCGACCAGTGGCCAACCAAGGTGACAGACTTGCCCAGCGTGACGATGTCGTTGACCGCGCCAGCAAAGGAATCGACGCCGCCCGAGAACAGCGCCACCTCGTCGTTCTCCTGGAAGGCATCGAGGAGTTCATGGAAGTAGGGATCGCGCGGCTGAACCGGCGCTTCCGCCTTGCGGAACCGGAATGTGTAGCTGTCGTCGGAAAGAAAGCCGAGCGTATCGACCAGCAGTTGCTGCACCTCTTCCCTAGTCCAGACCTCGGGATGGCGTACGGGGATCGAGAAGGTCAGGCTGCGGCACCAATCCTTCCCGTAATCCATGAGCATCTCAGTCCCGCGCTTGATGCGCTGATCGGCACAGTAGACGTAAGCCGCGATCTCCAAGAGATCGATCAGAAGGTCAGGGATATTCCCGACCATCGAGCGGCTGATGGATTCGATCCTAAGGTTGACGTCCTTGCCGGGCTCGCTCACGCTCATCGCGAGAGCGCCCTCTTCGGATGCCTGCCGTACGCCACATTCAACCAGGCACCGTTTCATTTTGGCCCCCTTCTGTTCTTCAGCTCGATACTGATCTTTTCGACGGCATAGGCCGAGAATTTAACTGCATCATTCCTCGATATGTCCTTGCCGTCCCGGTACTGATTCTTGCCGAGCCAGTCCCTGGCGAAGGCACGCATGATCAGCGCGGCTTCCATGCAATGGCGGCGTATCGCCGAATCGTATGTGGCAAGATCATGGACCGACGACACAACGCGATCGGCGCCGACGAGCTCGTGCAGGTTCCGATCGACGTAGTAGTGGATGACGCGTTCCACGGTATTTGCATGAAAGTGGTGCGCCAAAGCACCGAACTTCTCCGGTGACCTCAGTGCCGCCACCGAAGCCTGCACATCATCCGCCGTCGGGGGCCACATCGGCATCCCGGCTCGCACAGCATCCCCGAGCGCGGTGAGGGCCGCCTGACGGGCGATCTCGCCAAGGTCAGTGGCATCCCGATGTTCGCGCCGCTGCACGCGCTCGAGCACATTGTCGACGGCAACCATCAGCTCCGCCACTGAAGTCGGCCGTTGCGCGCCCATGCCGGTCTCGGCGAGAGCCGTTCCGAAATCCTTCGACGCGGCGGCTTGCGGCAACCGTATGAGCAACCACAGCGCCTCCACGAAGACAGGGTCCTTCAGCGCACGCTTCAGCGCATCCCGGCCCACTTCGGTGACCTGTTCCACCAAAGGTGCCGTGGGCGTACCGCCCTTCACCAGATACCTGACGATGTCCGGCAGGTATCGGTGGGTGGGCAGTTTGCCGAGGCGCTGGTGTCCCATAGCGCCAGCGGTTCAGAGGGTGCGCCTGCACCGAATCCGGTGCGGACTGTGGGAATGTACGCTCGACAAACCAAGGAACCTTCCGTAAGAAAAACGACAAAGAAAGGATTTTACGCCATCCTTTCTCAATCAGTCTGCCAAGGAAAGGACTCTTTTTCAACCATGGCGTTAGCAGCGGAACCATCGCGCCTGGGCCGCCTCGTAGCGATCTCGACGGCGGGGGAGCGCGCAGAGGCGTTCGTGCCTCCACCCTTGCCGCCGTCTCCGCCGGTCAGGATGGAACGGCTCTACCGTCACCTAGAGCGCGCAAACCGTGCGATCGGCCGGCTCGATGGCGTGACCTCCATCCTGCCTGACACGCCGCTTTTCCTTTACATGTACGTTCGCAAGGAAGCGTTGCTGTCGTCACAGATCGAGGGCACACAGTCGTCGCTTTCCGACCTGCTGCTGTTCGAGAGCGAGAAAGCCCCAGGCGTCCCGCTCGACGACGTGCAGGAGGTTTCCAACTACGTCGCCGCCATGAACCATGGCCTCGACAGGATCCGCGAAGGCTTTCCGCTTTCCCTGCGCCTGATCCGGGAGATCCACGCCATCCTTCTTGAAAAGGGACGCGGGAGCACGAAGCAGCCGGGAGAGTTCCGGCGTTCTCAGAACTGGATCGGCGGAACGCGACCAGGCAATGCGCTCTTCGTCCCGCCGCCTCCCGAGAACGTCCTCGACCTCATGTCGGACCTGGAGGCGTTCATCCATACCGACACGCCAGAAATGCCGACCCTCATCAAGGCCGGGCTGGTCCATGTGCAGTTCGAGAGCATTCATCCGTTTCTCGACGGAAACGGCCGTCTCGGCCGCCTGCTGATCACCTTCCTTCTCTGCACGCAGGGCATCCTGAAGGAGCCGATCCTTTATCTCAGCCTCTACTTCAAGACGCATCGCCGCCAGTACTACGACCTGCTGCAGCAGGTCCGTGAGAATGGCGACTGGGAGACATGGCTTGAGTTCTTCCTCGACGGGATCGCCGAGACATCTCTGCAGGCATCCGAGGCGGCGCGCGAGATCCTCGCGCTGTTCGAAGCCGATCGGCATCGGATCGAGGATCTCGGGCGCCCGGCCGCGTCCGCCCTCCGGGTCCACCAGCTGCTTCAGCAGAAGCCGATCATCGGCATCCCTGCAGCGGCGCAGCGGCTGAGCATCTCGCCTCCCACTATCGCCAAGTCCATCCAGCACCTGGAGGATCTTGGCATCGTGCAGGAGGTCACCGGGAAGCAGCGCGGCCGGATGTATGTGTACAGCGACTACCTGAGTATCCTGAGCCGAGGGACGGAGCCCCTTTGACAAACCGAATCAACAGATTTCCGAATTTGGCGGAGTTGGTGAAAAGTGAAAATTGCAACGCCCGAGCCAAGGAGAGATATGATGCATAACGGCGCGAGACAACTACCGATACGACACCTCTCGGTTCGGGTTCCGTGGCACGACACGGGCTGGACTGGGACAGTTTGCAGCGCGCCCTCCAAGAATAGCTGGTGTATGATGCTCAGACGGATTCGTGAGGAAAGGAATGCTGCTGCCGAGGAAGACGTTGCCGGCAGCGCCTGGTCCGATCTTAGCGAGGCCGAACTTCCGGCATGTCTGACGGAGCGCGGAGCAGCTCTGAACGCGAAGGGCTACACCCTTCGTAGCCGTCATCCGTTCGCCGCCTCTTCGGCGGCGACCCACGGTCATTTTGCCGAGAACGAGTTTCGCCTGCCTCCGTACAGCGTGCAGACCATCCCCTTTCGTTGGACTCGTAAGGACGACGCCCAAGCCATCGCCGATGAACTCGCGCTGGCCTTCGACCTTTCGCACGAGCCGCAGCTGGCATTCAACACGGTCTGGGTCAACGACTTCGTCAACCAGCAGATTATGCTGGATACATTCTTCAGCGCGCTGGCACCCGAAAAGTCGCTCGTGTTTCTATATGCCAAACGTACACCATTGACCGATGACCCCCGCCGAGTGCTGGTCGGTGTCGGGCGCATCACATCGGTTGGACCTGCCCAAGAGCATGCATACAGCGAGGATGCGACCGGAAAGCTACGCGGCCTCATGTGGGAGCGAGCAGTTTCTCATTCGATCCGTCCCGACGGCTTTGAGGGCTTCGTGCTTCCTTACCAGGAACTCATAGCTTTGGCAGAACGCGACGGGACTATCGACCCATCAGAATTCGTCGCCTTCGCTCCTGACGAAGGCTTCGAGGCGTTCAGCAACGTTGCCGAACACGTCAACCACGACCTCGCCATTGCAAGCCTACTTTCGCTGGCTGACAAGGTGCGCGTAATCGCAAAGCACATCCCCGGCGCATGGGATCGTCACCTTGAATGGATCTCCGAACGCCTTTCCGAACTGTGGCAGCTACGCGGCGCGTTTCCGGGACTCAGCAGCGCGCTACACGCGTTCGAGATCCGTTACGGCACTCTGCTCGCGATAGACCTCGCGCAGCGATACTGCGTCGACGGCCTATGGACGGAAGATCCGTGGGCGCTCGTATTTCGCGCTTTCGAGGATCCAACCGGGGTTCTGTCTCCTCAGGTCGCCTCCCAAGTACAGTCGTTCGACGGGAAACGGCTCGCCGCTCTGCCAAGCGAGCGGTTAGAGCTCTTGAAGCTCTTGTCCCGCTTCAACCTGACGATCGAACAGGCGACTCGCTTCTTCAACACCGAGGGCAGAGAGTCTCTCACCGATGAGGAAATCCTCCGTAACCCTTACCGGCTTTTCGAAACCGACAGACATAGGCTCGAGGCAGTAACGATCGGAACCATTGACCGCGGCATGTTCCCCGACGAGTCGGTGCGCGAAACATTCCCTTTGCCGGAGATCAGCCGACTCGAGAGCGATCAGGATCCGAGGAGAGTTAGAGCGCTTGCGGTTCACATGCTCGCCGATGCAGAGGCGAAGGGCCATACTTTGCTGCCTGTCGACGAGGTGCTGGAGGGGATCCGAGAGCTCGAACTCGATCCGCCTTGCCGGCCAAGCAAGGACTTGTTGCCGCTGTTGGGTCCAGTCATGGCACCAGAGATCGTCGATGCGGCGCTTTCAGACGGAACCCGCGCCTGGCAATTCGGGCAACGACAGAAGATTGACGACCTACTGCGCCAGCAAGTGAGCCGACGCAGGAAAGGCCGGCGACATGAGACGGACCGCGCGTGGCGAGACCTTGTCAATCAGTCGCTTGGCGACATGCCCGACGCCCACGATGAGGCTGTGGTAGAAGAGCTCGCGCGGACGGAGAAAGCGGCTGCGCTCAAAGAACTCTTTTCGGCGCGTTTTTCGCTGCTGCTTGGACCCGCCGGGACGGGGAAGACTCGGCTACTCCAGATGCTTTGCGATCTGCCGGAGGTGCGCGGTGATGGAATCCTGCTCCTCGCACCGACAGGCAAAGCACGAGTTCAGATGCAAAGGAACATTGAAGGACTGAAGGCTCTGACCATCGCGCAGTTCCTGCTGCCCGATCGCTTCGACCCGGAGACGCAGCAGTATCGCCTCTCGAGCGCTCAAAAAGTCGAGGGCGCCGGGACCGTGATCATCGACGAAGCTTCGATGGTCACGGAGGACATGCTTGCCGCAGTGTTCGATGCGCTCAAAGGGCCGAAGCGGGTTATCCTTGTAGGGGACCACAGACAGCTCCCACCGATCGGCGCCGGTCGGCCGCTGGTGGATCTAGCGAGGGAACTGCGACCATGGGAAAACGACAGAGAGCCACCGTTCCCTCGAGTGGGGCCGGGCTACACCGAGCTGACAGTGCATCGCCGACAGACCGGCAATGGTAACGCGGGTCGCGACGACCTGCTCTTGGCTTCGTGGTTCACCGATGAGTCGCCAGATCCTGGAGCCGACGAAATCTGGGCGCGCATAGCCCTCGGCGAAACTGATGGCCATGTCGAAGTTCGCCGGTGGCAGACGGGTGAAGATCTGAAGGACCAGCTCTTGGAAGCGCTCGTTCAAAACATCCCAGAGATCGAAACCGACGAAGATGAACGAGGCTTCGGGGTCTCTCTGGGAGGTGTCGGCAATGACAACGGTGTATTCTTCAACGCCGCTAGGGCCGACAGGAACCGGCCCGGCGCCGCAGAGCGCTGCGAGAGCTGGCAATTGCTGACGCCTATTCGCGGTAAGGAACACGGGGTCGAAGAACTTAACCGTTTCTTGCACGAGCGTTTCCGGAGGCAAGCGCTGCGCTTTGCTGAAGGGCGTCGGCCAAGAACTCCACGCCCTAATGGCGCAGAGCGGATTATCTATGGCGACAAGGTGATGTCGACCACTAATGCCCTGAGAGGCACACTTGGCCGTGACAGGGCGTTGGTATCCAACGGAGAAATCGGAATTGTCGTAGGTGAGGCGCGATTCGGGAACCGTTGGAATGGGCGAACGCCAGAGCGTCTAGACGTGGAATTTGGGACGCAGCCAGGAAGGACCTTCGTTTATTGGCCGGGAGATTTCGGAGACGATGGCACGGTGGCCCTCGAACTCGCCTACGCACTGACCGTTCACAAGAGCCAAGGCAGCCAGTTCGACCGGGTGTTCGTCGTGATCCCGCAGCCCTGCTTCATCTTGAGCAGGGAGTTGATTTATACCGCACTTACCCGCCAAGTCGACGGCGTCGTCCTGTTCGTGCAGGGACAACCCTCGGACCTCAGAACATACACATCCTCCAAGTATTCGGAGGTCGCGCGGCGCTACACCAACCTCTTTGCTGCACCGGACATGATGGCCGATCCGAGTGGGGCGTTCCTTGAACGTGGCCTGGTTCATCGCACGGCAAGAGGCGAACTTGTTCGTTCGATCTCAGAGGTTGTGGTGGCTGACGCACTCTACACGGAGGGCATAGACTATCAGTACGAGAAAGCACTTCGCTGTGCCGACGGGATCGAGCGTTATCCTGACTTTACGGCGGAAGACCCCGCAACAGGCGTAACGGTCTATTGGGAGCATCTAGGGATGTTGTCGGACCCGACCTACGTGAGCAGATGGGAGAAGAAGCTCAATTGGTACACGGAGGCGTTGGGGCTCGAGCCGAACGGTCTCGAGAACGATAAAGGCGAACGCCTTGTGACTTCAGAAAACCGCCTAGACGGCGCCATCGACTCTGCGAAGATCAGGCAACAGGTGCGTGACGTATTCGATCTGTGAGCTCTCACTGAGTATAACACAAGTGAAAGCGCTTGATCGCCGGCAGCGTTTTGCGAAGCAATATGAAGGCCTTCGGCCCCTCTTGCTTCCACAGTGCTTCCACGGGTGTTGGGCGGCAAAAGGGTCCCCGCGAGGGCGGAGCTTAAGTATTTGATAATATTGTATATTTTGGTTGCGGGGACAGGATTTGAACCTGTGACCTTCAGGTTATGAGCCTATCCAGCCGGATTTTCACGAATTGAATCAATTCAGTAGCTTAGGTGTTCCATCCCAGATGATCACATTTCTCCTCGGCGATCTGCCCTTTTCATGGCAAGATCGGTTCTGAGGGATATTCGGGACGGGGCGCGGACATGCTGATCCATCTTCACAGCCAGGCAACGACAACGCCCAAGG
>NZ_DSDD01000271.1:0-16954 GCF_011048875.1 Rhodovulum sp. | reverse complement strand
AGACAACGCACGATCCGCGGCCTTGCGGCTTCTGGCGGGGGTGTTGGACGAACGTCGCACAATGGCCGAACTGGTCGCGCCCGACGGGCTTCTGGGCGCGCTCGGCCCCGGCGACCGGGCGCGGGCACAGCGGCTTGCGATGGCCACGCTGCGCCATCTGGAACGGGCGGACCGGGTGCTTAAGCCGCATCTGCGAAAGCCTCCGCCCCCTGCGCTGCGCCATATCCTGCGGCTGGCCACGGTCGAGATGCTGGAGGAGGGCGCCGCCCCCCACGGTGCGGTCAACGCGGCCGTGACGCTGGCCCGCTCTGGGCAGCGCGCGCAGGCGATGGCGGGGCTGGTCAATGCGGTGCTGCGCAATGTGGCCGACACGCCGCCCGCCGAATGGCAGGCGCTGGCGCCGCAACGCCTGCCGGGCTGGCTGCGCGGGCGTCTGGACAGCGCCTGGGGACGGGCGGCCGTCACCGGGATCGAGGCGGCGCATGCAGCGGGTGCGCCGCTCGATCTGACGCCGAAGGATGGCGATGCGGCCGCGCTGGCCGGGCTGATGGGGGCTGTCGCGCTGCCCACCGGGTCGGTGCGGTTGGCCACACCGGGGCAGGTTTCGGCCCTGCCCGGTTACGACAGCGGGGCCTGGTGGGTGCAGGATGCCGCGGCAGCGCTGCCCGCGAAGATCCTCGCCCCGCGCCTTGGCGAGCGGGTCCTGGACCTGTGCGCCGCGCCGGGGGGCAAGACGCTGCAACTTGCTGCCGCGGGGGCGCAGGTGACCGCGGTGGACGTTTCGCCGGCGCGCATGGCGCGGGTGGCCGAGAACCTGGCGCGCACCGGGCTGGCGGCCGATCTTGTGACCGCCGACTTGCTGGACTGGACCCCGCCCGCCCCGGCCGACGCGATCCTGCTTGATGCGCCCTGTTCGGCAACCGGCACGATCCGCCGCCACCCCGACCTGCCCTTCGCCAAGGATGCTGCTGCGATCAAGCCGCTTTTCGCGCTGCAGGCGCAGATGATCGACCGGGCGCTTTCCATGCTTGCGCCCGGGGGGCGGCTGGTCTTCTGCACCTGCTCGCTTCTGCCCGAGGAAGGCGAGGCCCAGATCGAGGCCGCGCTGGCGCGTCACCCCGCGATTGCCCCCCGCGCGCCCGAAGCGCCCTGGATCGAGCCGCATTGGCGCACGGCCCATGGCGCGCTCAGGCTGCGCCCCGATTTCTGGGCCGAGCGCGGCGGGATGGACGGCTTCTACATCGCCTGTCTTGTCAAGACCGGCTGACCGGCTTTTCGTCGGTGACAGCGCGTGGCCCCGCCGGTATTGTCCTGCCGCCGACCTCGAAGCCCGAGAGCAGATTCCAACCGATGGCAGACGCCCAGCAGAGCGCCCCCCCGCCCCGGCGGCGCGGCGAAACGATGAACCGCCTTTGGGCACGGCTCTGCACGTTGTCGCGTGGGTCGACGGGTATTGCCCGGCAGCCCGAGCCGCGCTCGATCGGCAGCTTTGCCCGGGGGCGGCAGCTTTGCGCCGGCACGTTCCTGTTCGCCGGTGGCCTTGTAGAGGCGCCGGGCGCGGCGATCTGGGAGATCGCGATGCCCTCCGCGCGGTTCGAGGAGGAGGTACACGGTTTTGCCTGGCTCGACGATCTGGCGGCCGCGGGCGACGGGGCGGCGCGCAGGCGGGCGCAGGACTGGACGCTGGGCTGGATCGACCGGTTCGGTAGGGGAAAGGGCCCCGGTTGGGCGCCCGACCTGGCCGGGCGGCGGCTGGTCCGCTGGCTGCACCATGCACTGATGTTGCTCAATGGTCTGGAACCCGCGCGTTCCGAATCGGTGTTCCGCTCGCTCGCCCAGCAGACGCTTTTCCTTGCCCGCCGCTGGCAAAGCGCCGATGCCGGCCTGCCGCGTTTCGAGGCGCTGACGGCGCTGGTCTATGCCGGGCTTTCGCTGAAGGGGATGGAAAGCCACCTGGCCCCTGCGCTGAAGGCGCTGGAGCGGGAATGCGCCCGCGAGATCGACGAGGGCGGCGGGCTTGCCTCGCGCAATCCCGAGGAATTGCTTGAGGTCTTCACGCTGCTGACCTGGGCCGAGGCTGCGCTGCGCGATGCAGGCCGCGAGCCCGCCCCCGCCCATGGTGCCGCGGTGGGGCGGATCGCACCCACGCTGCGGGCGTTGCGCCATGCCGATGGCGGGCTTGCCCGGTTCCACGGTGGCGGGCGGGGGGCCGAGGGGCGGCTTGACCAGGCGCTTGCCGAGGCGGGGGTCAAGCCGCGCCCGGTGCGCGGGCTGGCCATGGGCTATGCGCGGCTTTCGGCAGGTCGGACCACGGTGATCGTGGACGCCGCCCTGCCGCCGCCCACGGCAGGGGCGCATGCCTCGACGCTGTCCTTCGAACTGACATCCGGCCGCCGGCCGGTCATCGTCAATTGTGGCTCGGGCGCCGGGTTCGGGGACGAGTGGCTGCGGGCGGGGCGGGCGACGCCCTCCCACTCGACGCTGGCGCTCAGGGGGTTCTCGTCCTCGCGCCTTGCGCCCCGGCGGTCGGGAAGCGGCCTGTCGCCGCTGGCCGAACGACCCAGAAGCGTCGAGTTTCGCGCCGAAACGGGACCTGCGGGCCACAGCCTGACGGCGTGGCATGACGGCTATGGGTCGACCCACGGGCTGACCCATGTGCGCCAGTTCATGCTGGCCTATGACGGGCGTGCGCTGTCGGGCGAGGAGACTCTTGCCGCCTTTGCCGATGCCGAACGTGCGACTTTCGACCGCATGCTGGGCCGCAGCGGCGGCGAGGGCATCGCCTTCGACATCCGCTTCCACATCCACCCCGATGTCGATACCGAGATCGACATGGGCGGCGCGGCGGTGTCGCTGGCCCTGAAAAGCGGCGAGATCTGGGTATTCCGCCATGACGGCGCGGCCGAATTGCAGCTTTTGCCAAGCGTCTATCTGGAAAAGGGCCGCGCGAGGCCGCGCGCGACGAAACAAATCGTTCTCTCCGCCCGCGTGATGGATTATGCGAGCCTCATCACATGGACCCTGGCCAAGGCCCAGGACGGCAGCAGCGCGCAGGCTCCGCACGACCTCGGGCAAGAGGACGAGGCAGAGCAGGCCTGGGTGCTGCCCTGGGCGCGGCGGGTCCGACCAGACCACGAAGGATAGACCATGACCGACCTGGTGCCCCTGCGCCGCGCGCTGATTTCCGTTTCTGACAAGACCGGGCTCGTCGAGCTTGGCCGGGCGCTGGCCGCGCGGGGGGTGGAACTGCTGTCCACCGGCGGCACGGCGCGCAGCCTGCGCGAGGCCGGGCTGGGCGTGATCGACGTTGCCGATGTGACCGGCTTTCCCGAGATGATGGATGGCCGGGTCAAGACCCTGCACCCGATGGTGCATGGCGGGCTTCTGGCGCTGCGCGACAACCCCGCCCATGTCGCCGCGATGGAAAGCCACGGGATCGGCGCGATCGACCTTCTGGTGGTCAACCTCTACCCGTTCGAGGAAACCGTGGCCGCGGGCGGCGATTATGCCGAATGCATCGAGAATATCGACATCGGCGGTCCGGCGATGATCCGGGCGGCGGCGAAGAACCATGCCTTTGTCAACGTGGTCGTGGATACCGCGGATTACGCCCCCCTGCTGGCCGAGCTTGAGGTGCAGGGCGGTGCGACCACGCTGGCCTTCCGGCAGGCGCTGGCGCAGCGGGCCTATGCGCGGACGGCGGCCTATGATGCGGCCGTGTCCAACTGGATGGCGGGCGCGCTGGGCGAGACCGCGCCGCGGCGGCGTGCCTTTGCCGGGACGCTGGCCCAGACCCTGCGCTATGGCGAGAACCCGCACCAGCGGGCGGCCTTCTATGTCGACGGATCGGACCGGCCGGGGGTGGCGACCGCGACCCAGTGGCAGGGCAAGGAGCTGTCCTACAACAACATCAACGACACCGACGCGGCGTTCGAACTGGTCAGCGAGTTCCTGCCCGCCGACGGTCCGGCCTGCGCCATCATCAAGCACGCCAATCCCTGCGGCGTTGCCCGCGGCGCGTCGCTGGAAGAGGCCTATCGGCGCGCCTTCGACTGCGACCGGACCTCGGCCTTCGGCGGGATCGTGGCGCTGAACATGAAGCTTGACGCCCCCACGGCGCGAGCGATCTGCGAGATCTTCACCGAAGTCGTCATCGCGCCCGCGGCCGACGATGCGGCCAAGGAGATCTTTGCCGCCAAGAAGAACCTGCGCCTTCTGACCGCCGGGGGGCTTGCGAACCCGGCTGCGCCGGGGCTTGCGTTCCGGCAGGTTTCGGGCGGGTTCCTCGTGCAGGATCGCGACAATGGCAGGTTGACGCGCGATGCGCTGAAGGTGGTGACGAAACGCCCGCCGTCGGAGGCCGAGATCGCAGACATGCTGTTCGCCTGGACGGTCGCCAAGCATGTGAAGTCGAACGCCATCGTCTATGTCAGGGACGGGGCGACCGTGGGTGTCGGCGCGGGCCAGATGAGCCGGGTGGACAGCACCCGCATCGCCGCGCGCAAGGCACAGGACATGGCCGAGGTGCTCGGGCTTGCGGCGCCGCTGACGCGCGGTTCGGTCGTTGCCTCGGACGCCTTCTTTCCCTTCCCCGACGGTCTGTTGACCACGGCCGAGGCGGGGGCGACGGCGGTGATCCAGCCCGGCGGGTCGATGCGCGACGACGAGGTGATCGCAGCTGCGGACGAGGCGGGGCTGGCGATGGTCTTTACCGGCATGCGCCACTTCCTGCACTGACGCGATGCGATTGCTTGCGATCATCACGGCACTGGTCTTCGTGCTGGATCAGGCGACCAAGTTCCATGTCGTGCAGGTTCTGGGCCTGGCCGAACGGCTGCGGATCGACGTTTTCCCGCCCTATCTGAACCTGCGCATGGCTTGGAATCGCGGGATGAATTTCGGCCTTCTGTCGAATGACGCCGAGCTTGGCCGCTGGCTGCTGATCGCGGTGGCGCTGGCAATCTCGGCCGGGGTGACATTCTGGCTGGCGCGGGGGCCGCAGCGGCCGGTCGCGCTGGTTTCGGGCGGGTTTCTGGTGGGCGGCGCGCTGGGAAATGTCGTGGATCGGCTGGTCTATGGGGCGGTCGCCGACTTCCTGAACATGTCCTGCTGCGGAATCGACAACCCCTATGCCTTCAACGTCGCCGATATCGCGATCTTTGCAGGCGCGCTGGGACTTGTGGTCTTTACCGGCCGCGACAAGACCCCGTGACGCCGCCCGAGCCTTGCGCTAAAGAGGGCGGGACCGGACGGAGGGAAGGGCATATGCGATCCGCGCGCATGGTGGTTCTTGGGGGGCTGATGGCCGCGACGCTGGCCGCGTGCAGCCGTGACAAGACGCCTGAACTCATGAACCTGCGCACGTCGAACCGTAGCCCGGACGAGTTCGCTATCCTGCCCGGCAAGCCTCTGGAAATGCCGCAGGACTTCGCCCAGTTGCCGCCGCCGAACCCGGGCGGTCCGTCGCGCACGGATGCCTCGCCCGAGGCCGACGCGATCGCCGCGCTTGGCGGCAACGCCGCGCGGGCCATGCCCGCAGACAGCGGGTTGATGGTCCATGTCACGCGATATGGCGTCAGCCCAACGATCCGCCAGACGCTGGCCGCCGAGGACTTGGAATATCGCCGCCAGAATGACGGCCGCCTTCTGGAGCGGGTGTTCAACGTCAACGTCTATTACAAGGCCTACCGCAAGCAATCGCTCGACCAGCATGCCGAACTGGAACGCTGGCGGGCCGCAGGTGCGCGAAATGTCGGCGCCCCGCCCGAAGGCGCGACGCCCTAGCGCGGCTCACAACTGCGTGCCGCCTGCTTGAAAATGCCGGCGCTCCGCGTAGCTTGACTGGAACCTTTCGCACAAGGACGGGACCCGATGCACGCGATCAGACTGGCGTTTTTCGCCCTTCTGCTGATGGCCCTGCCCATCCGGGCAGAGAATGTTGCGGCCTTTACCCTCGAGAACGGTCTTGAGGTCGTGGTGATCGAGGATCATCGCGCGCCGGTCGTGGTGCACATGGTCTGGTACCGTGTCGGTGCCGCGGACGAGCCGCCCGGAAAGTCCGGCATCGCGCATTTTCTGGAACATCTGATGTTCAAGGGCACCCAGACACTGGCCCCGGGCGAATTCTCGGCCATCGTGCAGGCCAATGGCGGGTCCGACAACGCCTTTACCTCGTGGGACTATACCGCCTATTTCCAGCGCGTCGCCGCCGACAGGCTGGGCCTGATGATGCAGATCGAGTCCGATCGGATGGCCAATTTGCGCCTCGCCGCCGAGGACGTGCTGACCGAACGCGATGTGATCCTTGAAGAACGCAACCAGCGCACCGAGAACGACCCCGGCGCGCTTTTCTCGGAACAGCGCCGCGCTGCGCAATACCTGAACCATCCCTACGGTATCCCGATTATCGGCTGGCGCCACGAGATCGAGGAGCTGTCCAAAGCCGATGCGCTGGACTTCTACGAAACCTTTTACGCGCCGAACAACGCGATCCTTGTCGTGGCGGGCGATGTGACGGCCGACGAGGTGCGCGCGCTGGCCGAAGAGCATTACGGGAAGCTTGCCCCATCCGAGGCCCTGCCCGAACGCATCCGCCCGCAGGAACCGCCGCAACGGGCCGAGCGGCGCCTGACATTCGCCGATCCGCGCGTGGGCCAGCCCTATATCCTGCGCACCTATCTGGCGCCGGAACGCGACGCCGGTGCGCAGGAAACCGCCGCAGCGCTGACCTATCTGGCCGAGATCCTGGGCGGCGAGGGGGCCAATTCGGTGCTGGGCGACAAGCTGCAATTCGACGCGCAGACCGCGATCTACAGCTCGGCCTTCTATGACGGGCTGTCGCTCGACGCGACGACCTTCGGGCTGGTCGTGGTGCCCGCGCCGGGCGTGACGCTGGCCGAGGCCGAGGCGGCGCTGGATGCCGCGCTGGCCGAGTTCTTGGAGGAAGGCGTCGATCCCACCCTGTTCGAAACGCTCAAGATGCGCATGCGGGCGGCCGAGATCTATGCGCTGGACAGCGTGCAGGGCCGCGCGCGGCGCTATGGGGCGGCGCTTGCCTCGGGGTTGACGGTCCGGGATGTGCAGGACTGGCCCGCGATCCTTCAGGCGGTGACGCCCGAGGATGTGATGGCCGCCGCCCACGCCGTTCTGAACCGCGCCAACGCGGTTACCGGCTGGCTGGAGCGTCCCGTGGAGCGAAAGGCGGAGGTCACGCAATGAGCATGTTCCGCCTCATCGCCCTTGCCGGAATGGTGCTGTGGCTGGCGCTGCCCGCCCGCGCGGCGATGGAGATCCGCGAGGTCACCTCGCCCGGAGGGATCGGTGCCTGGCTGGTCGAAAGCCACGATATTCCCTTCGTCGCACTGGAAATCCGATTCCGCGGGGGCACGAGCCTCGATGCGCCGGACAAGCGCGGGGCGGTCAACCTGATGACCGCGTTGCTTGATGAGGGCGCGGGCGAGATGGATGCGCGCGCCTTCGCACGGGCGCGCGGTGCGCTGGCGGCGTCTTTCCGCTTCGGGTCCAGCCGCGATTCGCTGTCGGTTTCGGCCCGGATGCTGACCGAGAACCGCGATCAGGCGGTTAGCTTGCTGCGGCAGGCCCTGCACGCCCCGCGTTTCGATGCCGACGCGGTCGAGCGGGTGCGCGGGCGGGTGCTGGCCTCGATTCGGTCCGATGCGACCGATCCGGGCAGGATCGCGGCGCGCACCTTCAACCGGCTGGCCTTTGGCGATCACCCTTATGGCAGCGCGTCGGACGGCACCGAGCAAAGCGTTGCCGCGTTGACCCGTGACGATCTGGTCGCGGCGCATTCCCGCACCATCGCCCGCGACCGAATTTATGTCGCCGCCGCCGGTGACATCACCGCCGAGGACCTGGGCGCGCTGCTCGACGCGCTGTTCGACGGGCTGCCCGAGACCGGCGCGCCGCTGCCCGAGCGGGCCGAATACGGGCTTGGCGGTGGCGTGACCGTGGTGCCCTTCGACACGCCGCAATCGGTTGCCGTTTTCGGCCATGAGGGGATGGAACGCGATCACCCCGATTTCTTCGCCGCCTATGTGATGAACGAGGTGCTGGGCGCCGGCGGCTTCGAATCGCGCCTGATGAAGGAGGTTCGCGGCAAGCGCGGGCTGACCTATGGCGTCTATTCCTATCTTTACCCGATGGATTACGCCGCGCTTGTTCTGGGGCAGGTGGCGTCGGCGAATGACCGCATCGCCCAGGCGATCTCGGTGATTCGCGATGAATGGGTGCGGATGGCGGCAGAGGGTGTCACCGAACAGGAGCTCGAGGACGTCAAGACCTATCTCACCGGCGCCTATCCGCTGCGCTTCGACGGTAATGCGCCCATCGCGCGTATCCTTGTCGGCATGCAGATGGAGGGGTTGGAGCCCGATTACGTCAACACCCGCAACGACAAGATCATGGCCGTGACGCTTGAGGAAGTGAAGCGCGTGGCCGGCGAGTTGCTGCACCCCGACCGGCTGCATTTCGTCGTGGTGGGCCAGCCCGAGGGGCTTGAGACGACCAACTGATCGCAGTGGCAGAATCGGGGTGGACATGCTAACCCTTGTGGCATGAACTCGCCCAACCCCAACATAAGCGCCGATCTTCCCCCGATTCGCCAGCTTGACGAAGCCGCGATCAACCGCATAGCCGCGGGTGAGGTGGTCGAGCGCCCGGCCTCGGCGGTCAAGGAACTGGTCGAAAACGCGCTGGACGCGGGCGCGCACCGGATCGAGGTCGCCATCGCCCATGGCGGCAAGACACTGATCCGGGTCAGCGATGACGGGCACGGGATCGCGGGCGAGGATCTTCCGCTGGCGCTGGCCCGTCATGCGACGTCCAAGATCGACGGATCGGACCTTTTGAACATCGCAAGCTTCGGCTTCCGTGGCGAGGCGCTGCCCTCGCTGGGGGCGGTTGGGCGGCTGAGCATCACCAGCCGCGCACCGGGCGCGGCGGCCGCGCGGATCGAGGTATCGGGCGGCTGCATGGGGCCGGTCACGCCCGCGGGGCTGACCCGCGGGACGGTGGTCGAGTTGCGCGACCTGTTCTTCGCTACGCCCGCCCGGCTGAAATTCCTGCGTTCCGACCGCGCCGAGGGGCAGGCCATCGGCGACGTGATCCGGCGGCTGGCGATGGCCGAGCCCTTTGTGGCCTTCGTTCTGCGCGACGTTTCCGAGGGCGGCGAGGGCCGCGTGATCTTTCGCGCCGATGCCGAGACGGGGGATCTGTTCGATGCGATGCGCGGACGGCTGGCGCGCGTTCTGGGCGCCGACTTCGCCGAGAACGCGTTGCGGATCGAGGCCGAGCGCGAGGGCGTCGGGCTGAGCGGCTATGCCGCGCTGCCGACCTATTCGCGGGGCGCGGCGGTCGCGCAATACCTGTTCGTGAATGGCCGCCCGGTGCGGGACAAGCTGCTGATCGGGGCGCTGAGGGCGGCCTATGCCGATTTCCTGTCGCGCGACCGGCACCCGGCGGCGGCGCTGTTTGTCGACTGCGCCCCGACCTTCGTGGACGTCAACGTGCATCCCGCCAAGGCCGAGGTCCGATTTCGCGAACCGGGTCTGGTGCGCGGGCTGATCGTCTCTGCGCTGCGCCACGCGCTGGCCGAGGCGGGGCACCGGGCGTCCTCGACAGTGGCGGGCGCGACGCTGGGGGCGATGCGGCCCGAACCCATCGTCGGCCCCCGCGCCTACCAGATGGACCGGCCCGGGCCGCGCGCGCTGGCCGCCGCCTATGCCGCGCAGGCGCCCGCGCCGCTGGAGCCGGGCTTCGCCGAACCTTCGGCCCGGTTCGAGGCGGCCGAGCCCGAGGCCGAAGCCTTGCCGCTGGGGGCGGCGCGGGCACAGATCCACGAAAACTACATCATCGCCCAGACCGCGACCGGCATGGTCATCGTCGACCAGCATGCCGCGCACGAGCGGCTGGTCTACGAACGGCTGAAACGCCAGTTGGCGGATACCGGGGTGGCCGCGCAGGCGTTGCTGATCCCCGAGATCGTGGACCTGTCCGAAGACGATGCCGCGCGGCTGATCGACCATGCCGGGACGCTGGCGCGCCTTGGCCTGACGGTCGAACCCTTCGGCCCCGGCGCGGTGGTGGTGCGGGAAACGCCCGCGCTGCTGGGCGAGGTGAACGCGGGCGCCCTGATCCGCGACATCCTCGACGACCTGACCGATCTGGGCGACAGCCAGACCCTGCAGGCGCGGATCGAGGCGATCCTGTCCCGCGTCGCCTGCCACGGCTCGATCCGTTCGGGCCGACGGATGCGGGTGGACGAGATGAACGCGCTGCTGCGCGAGATGGAGGCGACGCCCCATTCCGGCCAGTGCAACCACGGGCGGCCGACCTACGTGGAACTGAGGCTGTCCGATATCGAAAAGCTGTTCGGGCGGCGATGATCCAGATCGGCAAGGACATCGTGATCGGCGGGCGGACCTATGACTGGTCCGATCCGGCGGTGATCGGCGCGGGCGTCGTCGCGGCGCTGGTGATCCTTGTCGTCGCGCTTCTGATCCTGACCGTGCGCCGGTCCGGGCGGTCGGCGTCGCTGGCCGAACCGCTGATCTACCAGATGGACCAGCTGACCCGCCGGATCGAGGCCCTGGGCGAAGGCCAGCACCGGCTGGCTGGCGGGCTGACCCATGTCTCGGAGGCGCAGGCGGCGAGCCAGGCCAACATGCTGCGGCTGATGGAGGCGCGGCTGGCCCATGTCTCCGAGCAGATGAACCTGAACCTCGAAGGCGCCTCTCGCCGGACGGCGCTGAGCCTTGGGGAATTGCAGCAGCGGCTGGTGACCATCGACAGGGCGCAGGCGAATATCGAGAAGCTGTCGGGCGATGTCCTGTCCCTGCAGGACATCCTGTCGAACAAGCAGACCCGCGGGGCCTTTGGCGAGATCCAGCTGCACGACATCGTCGGCAAGGCACTGCCCAAGGACAGCTACGCGATGCAGGTCACGCTGTCGAACGGCAAGCGGGCGGATTGCCTGATCCACTTGCCGAACCCGCCGGGGGCGATCGTGATCGATTCGAAATTCCCGCTGGAAGCCTATGAGGCGCTGCGCCGGGCGGGGACGCAGTGGGAGTTGAACGAGGCGGCGAAACAGCTGCGCACCTCGGTCCGGGCGCATATACGGGCGATTTCAGAGAAATACATCCTTGAGGGCGAGACGGCGGACGGCGCGCTGATGTTCCTGCCCTCCGAGGCGGTCTATGCGGAACTGCACGCCAATTTCCCCGAACTTGTCCGCGAGGGGTTCGAGGCGCGGGTCTGGATTGTCTCGCCCACCACCTGCATGGCGACGCTGAACACGATGCGCGCGATCCTGAAAGACGCGCGGATGCGCGAACAGGCCGGCGCGATCCGCAAGACGCTGAAGCAGTTGCACCGGGATGTGGAACTGGTTGTCGAACGGGTGGACAAACTGAACACCCATTTCGGACAGGCGCGGGCCGATCTGGAAAGCATCGGAACCGCAGCCGAGCGGGCGGGCAAGCGCGCGGCCCGGCTGGACAATTTCGACTTCGAGGAGCTCGAGGACGAGGCGCCCCGTGTCGCCGGCCTGACCAAGCCCGCCGAGTGACGCCTAGATCCCGATGAAGGGCTGGGCGATACGCGGCAACAGGCCTGAGAATTTCAGCGGAGCGTCGGTCGCCACGATGCAGATGCAATCGGCGCCGGGGGCCGCGACGGGGGTGTGCTTGAGATCCTCGTTCGCCACCTCGACATCGCCCCGGCCGAAATGCCCATCGTCATCGTCGAAGGCGCCTTGCAGCACCATCGTCAATTCCATCCCTGCGTGGCCGTGATCGGGCATGGCCACACCGGCAGGGATGTAAAGCAGCCGGACCGTAGCGTCGGCCGAGGTCGGCAGCACCGCCTGACGCACCTTTCCGCCCAGCGAGCGCCACTGCACCGCGTCGACATCGCCGCCCACATAGTCGCGCAGGGGCTTGGGGAACAGGCTCTTCACGCTCTCGTCCGCGGCCTTGATCCGGGTTTCGGTCGGCATCTGCGCGATCAACCGCATCGTCGCGGCAAAGCTGTCCTCTTCCATCGCGCAAGCGGGCGCCTCGTCCAGCACTGCGCCCCCGACTGCCTCGAAACCGGCAAGCCGCGCGCGGCATTCGTCGCACAGGGAGACATGCGTCGCCACGACCAGACTGAACGCCTCGGGCAGGTTGCCCGCAGCATAGGACATCAGCAAGTCATCGGTCAGGTGGTGGTTGATCGTGCTGGTCATGGGTGCCGTCTTCTCATTTCATCTCCTGGCGCAAACGCTCAAGCGCCAGACGTATCCTGGACTTGATCGTCCCGAGCGGAAGTCCCGTCTCGGCGGCGATCTCGCTGTGCGAAAGTTCCCCGAAAAAGGCTCTTTCGATCAGCACTCTCTGTTTCTCGGGCAGGGCGGCAAGCGCCCGGCCCAGTTGTTCGCTCTCCTGTTGCAGGGCGATGGTTTCGGACTGGTCGGGCTCGTGCTCGGGTCCCCAGGTCAGATCCTCGGGTTCCGGGCGACGCTGTTTTCTCAGCGCGTCGATCCGCCGATTCCGGGCGATGGTAAAGACCCAGGTCGCCACGCTCGCCCGTTCCGGGTCGAACAGTTGCGCCTTGTGCCAGACCGTCGCCATCACCTCCTGCGCACATTCCTCCGCAAGGGACGAATCCGCCCCCGATTTCATCAAGAACGCCTTCACGCGTGGGGCGAAATGGGCGAACAACTCTCCGAAAGCTGCCTGGTCCTTGTCGGACCGAACCCGCTCCACCAGCCGCACCCAGCGCGCATCTGACGTATGTCTTTCGTTCAAGACCCTCGCCTCGACAGATCGGACCGCCCCATTCCGGGCGGCAGGATAGGCCCTGACTGCAAGGGCTGCATCCGATTCCTCGAAGGCACGAGCGCCGTTCAACATAGAGTGAATACGGTGTTGGGGTCCGGCCGGATCACCGGATTGCCGAAAAAAGCGTCGGAATGCGTGTTACTCCTGTCCGGACAGGGCGTGGGCCGCTGGACAGCAGGGCACCCGAGGCCATATCCAACCAACGAACAAAGCAGGAGCAGGACAGATGCCTTTCGAAACCGCAGCGGGTGCCCCCCGCCGCATCGCCGTGATCGGAGCCGGGATCTCGGGCCTTGGCGCGGCGCATTTGCTGGCGGCGGATCACCGCATCACCCTGTTCGAGGCTGAGCCGCGGCTGGGCGGGCATGCGCGCACGGTGCTGGCGGGCAAACGGGGTGATCAGCCGGTCGATACCGGCTTCATCGTGTTCAACTACGTCAACTACCCGATGATGACGCGGCTGTTCGACGAACTTCAGGTGCCGGTGGCGGAATCCGACATGAGCTTTGGCGCCTCGCTCGATGGTGGGGCGTTCGAATACGGGCTGAAGAACCTCAAGGCCGTCTTCGCCCAGCCCTCGAACGCGCTGAACCCGCAATTCCTGGGCATGCTGCGCGACGTGATGAAGTTCAACGCCAACGCGCTCAAGGTCGCGCGCGCCCATCCCGACGCGACCATCGGCGAGTTCCTGGCGGCGCTGGGCACCGGCGCGTGGTTCCGCGACCGTTACCTGCTGCCGCTTTCGGGCGCGATCTGGTCGACGCCCGTGCAGGGCATCCTCGATTTCCCGGCGCATGCGATGATCCGCTTCTTCGAGAACCACGCGCTGCTCAGCCACAAGGGCCAGCACCAGTGGTACACGGTGCGGGGCGGGTCCATCGAATATGTCCGCCGACTGGAAGCCGCGCTGACGGGGCAGGGCGTCGAGATTCGCACCAGCGCCCCGGTCGAGGCGGTGCGCCGTACCGAGGGCGGGGTGGAACTCCGCGCGACGGGGGCCGAGTGGGAGGCGTTCGACGAAGTCGTGTTCGCGACCCATTCCGATGACACGCTGGTGATGTTGGCCGATCCCAGCCCCGAGGAACGCGCCACGCTGGGCGCGGTGCGCTACCAGCCGAACGATGCCGTCCTGCATTCCGATACCGGCCTGATGCCGAGGCGGCGCGGGGCATGGGCCAGCTGGGTATATACCGAGGACCGCGGCCAGCGCAGCGACCGGATCGACCTCACCTACTGGATGAACTCGTTGCAGCCGATCCCCGAAAGCGATCCGCTTTTCGTGACGCTGAACACCCGCCGGACGATCCGCCAGGAACTGATCCACGATCAGGTCACCTTCCGCCATCCGGTCTACGACCTGGCCGCGCTCGCGGCGCAGGCCCGGATTCGCGAGACCAACGGGACCAACCGCACCTGGTTCTGTGGCGCCTGGATGCGCAACGGCTTCCACGAGGACGGGCTGGCCAGCGCGCATGCCGTCGTCGAGGCGATGAAGCGGCGCGAACGCGAGACGGTGGCGGCATGACCCCAATTGTCGAACATGTCCGCGGCACGACCTTTCACCAGCGGCGCGGCAAGGTGGATCACAAGCTGCGCCATTCGGTCGATTACGTCCTTTACGATGCCGAAGTCCCTGCGCCGAAGCGCCCGCGCCTGTTCTCGCTGAACCGCCGCAACATCATGTCGGTCTGGGACCGCGACCATGGCGGGCCGTGGGGTCAGGGGCGCGGCGCGGAATGGGTGCGCGAGGTGCTCAAGGCGCATGACCTGTTTGCGGCCAAGGGGCGGATCGAGCTTCTGACCCTGCCGCGCGTTCTGGGGGCCGAGTTCAACCCTGTCAGCTTCTGGCTGTGCTACGGCAAGGACGAGACGCTGCGCGCGGTGATCGCCGAGGTGAACAATCCCTGGCGCGACCGCCATTCCTACCTGTGCCGCCACGCCGACCAGCGCCCGATCGAGCCGTCGGACATCCTGACGGCGGTCAAGATCTTCCACGTGTCGCCGTTCCTTCCGGTCGAGGGGGGCTATCGCTTCCGCTTCGACATCCGGCCCGAGAAGGTCGGCATCTGGATCGATTATTCCACGAATGGCGAGGACGGGCTTTACGCCACGCTGACAGGGCCGCGTCGGCCGCTGACAAGCTGGCGCATCCTTGTCGGGCTTGTCCGGCGGCCCTTCGGCTCGATCCGGGTTCTGGCACTGATCTACTGGCACGCACTGTGGCTCAAGCTCAAGGGCGCGAAATACCGCGCCCGCCCCGAGCCGCCGGGCAAAGAGGTCAGTTGATGGTCAAGGCGGCACCGCTTTCGGGCTATGCGGTGTTTGCCGCGCTTCTGGCCTCGGCCGGGCTTCCGATCTATATCCACGCGCCCAAGTTCTATGTCGATGAATATGGCGTCAGCCTCGCGGCGTTGGGCGCGGTGTTGTTCGGGCTCAGGCTGTTCGACGTGGTGCAGGACCCGGTTCTGGGCTGGCTGTCGGAACGTCTGCGCCGGGCGCGAGGTCTTGCGGTGGGCGTCGCCGTGGCGCTGCTGGCGGGCTCGATGTGGGCGCTGTTCGCGGCCCCACCGCCCGTCGCGCCGCTGCTGTGGTTCGGGCTGACGCTGACCGGGCTGTTCACCGCGTTCAGCTTTCTGACCATCACTTTCTATGCGCAGGGCGTGTCGCGAGCCGGGCAAATGGGGGCGGGCGGACATGTCCGTGTTGCTGCCTGGCGCGAGACCGGCGCGCTTCTGGGGGTCAGCGCGGCGGCGGTGGCGCCGACGCTGCTGATCGGGACCGGTGCGCCCTTTGCGGCCTTTGCGGCGGGGTTTGTCGGGCTCGCGCTGGTTGCCGCGTTCGCGATGCGCCGCGAATGGCGCCTGCCCGCCGCTGCGCAGGAGGGCGGTTTCCGCGAGGTGCTGTCCGACCCCATAGCGCGGCGCTTGCTGATCGTGGCGCTGGTCAATGCCACACCCGTTGCCGTGACCTCGACGCTGTTCCTGTTCTTCGTCGAAAGCCGGTTGGCCGCGCCGGGATGGGAGGGGCCGCTTCTGCTGCTGTTCTTCCTGTCGGCGGCTGCCTCTGCCCCCCTCTGGGGCCGGGCCGCGTGCATCTGGGGCGAGAAGCGCACGCTGATCGGGGGCATGGTGCTGTCGATCCTTGCCTTTGCCCATGCCGCCTTTCTGGGTGCGGGCGACATCCTGCCTTTTGCGCTGATCTGCATCGCCTCGGGCGCGGCGCTGGGCGCGGACATGACGCTTTTGCCCGCGATCTTTGCCGGACGCATGGCCCATGTGGCGCCGAATGCGGGCCGGGCTTTCGGGCTCTGGACCTTCGTTTCGAAATTCACCCTGGCCTTTGCCGCGGTTTCGCTTCTGCCGCTGTTGCAGCGTGCGGGCTTTGCCGCCGGGGCCGATAACCCGCCGGGCGCGCTGGCGATGCTGAGCGTGCTTTATGCTCTTGTGCCCTGCGCCCTGAAACTTCTTGCGATCGCGCTTCTGGCCGCGACGCCCCTGACCCGGGAGACGGACAGATGAGTTTTTTCCTGGGCTTCGGTCTTGGTGCGCTGGCGGTTCTGACGCTGGCCATCCTGCGCGGGCGGTTGCTGGCCTTTCCCGCCCAGAAGGCCGGGGATTATGCCGGCAAGGGCCCGGAATTCGACATCCGCCGCCATATCAACGGCCCGATCCTGTGCGAGGGCGTGATCTACGGGCCCACGGGCCGCGTTGCTTCGCGCTTCGTGGCTGATTTCGAGGCGCGGTGGGAGGGCAATGCCGGCACCATGACCGAGGAATTCCGCTACGACAGCGGCGCGACGCAAAACCGGCGCTGGGATTTCACGCTTGGCAATGACGGGCATATCCGCGCACAGGCGCCCGATGTGGTGGGCGATGGCGAGGGCTGGCAAAAGGGCTCGGCGGTGCATCTGCGCTATCGCATCCGCCTGCCCGAGGATGCGGGTGGTCAAGTGCTGGACGTTGTCGACTGGATGTATCTGATGGAGAACGGCACGATCATGAACCGCAGCCAGTTCCGGAAATTCGGCATTCCCGTTGCCGAACTCGTTGCGACCATGCGACCCAAAGGTGCAGCATGAGCGATTGGATCGGCAAGCGTTACTGGATCGT
>NZ_DSDD01000153.1:0-17279 GCF_011048875.1 Rhodovulum sp. | reverse complement strand
TCCTCGACGGCGACGATGTTGATCAGCTCGCCGCCGCGCAGCGGGTAATGCACCAGATGCCGCCCCGGTCCCATGAAGACCTGGGCGACCGGCGCGACCGGCCCGGTGGCGGGCACCAGCGCGCGCCAGGCAACCTGTCCGGTGAAGTCGGGCGCGGCCATGCCGTTCAGGGCGCCGCGCACGACCGAGTGCAGACCGTCCGCGCCGATCAGCAGATCGGCCATGGCCTGCGCCCCCTGGGCGGTGGTCAGCTGGGCGCGGCCATCCGCGATCGTGACGCCGGTGATGTCGTGCAGGAGCCGGATCTGCACCCCGGCCGCGCGGGCCGCGTCGGCCAGCATCTCGATCAGATCCGCGCGGTGGATGAAATGATAGGCTCCCCTACCGGTCGACAGGTCGAGCCGCAGAACCTCGCGCCCCGCGCGGAAATCGCGCAGATGGACCGCGCGCGCCCGCACGCCATGGGTGGCAAGCGCCGGGCCGAGGCCCAGCGCCTCGAGCACGGCGACGCCATTGGGGCTGATCTGAAGTCCCGCGCCGACCTCCCGGATCGCATCGGAGCGTTCCAGGACCACGGCCTCGGCACCGCGGCGGGCCAAGGCGGTCGCAACCGCGAGGCCCGCGATGCCGGCCCCGAGGATCGTCACCTTCCGCCCGGTCAGGGGCATGCGCCCTCCCCCGTCGTCGCCTCAGTCGTCGCGATGCACCCGTTCGCGGCGTTCATGCCGTTCCTGCGCCTCGAGGCTCAGGGTGGCGATGGGGCGGGCATCCAGCCGTTTCAGCGAGATCGGCTCGCCCGTTTCCTCGCAATAGCCGTATTCGCCATTCTCGATCCGGCGCAGCGCCGCGTCGATCTTGGCGACCAGCTTGCGCTGGCGATCCCGCGTCCGCAGTTCCAGCGCGCGGTCGGTCTCCTCGCTGGCGCGATCGGCGACATCGGGAATGTTGCGGCTGGAATCCTGAAGCCCTTCAAGGGTTTCGCGGCTTTCGTTCAGAATATCGTTCTTCCAGGCAATCAATTTGCGGCGGAAATATCCGAGCTGGCGCTCGTTCATGAAGGGTTCGTCTTCCGCAGGACGGTAATCGTCGGGCAAGAACACTTCGGCTTTCATCCCTGCTCCCTTGTCTGGACCGGGCGAAAACTCATTCATCACGATCTCTCCCCGGCGCGTCACGGGGCTGGCTATAGCCCGATCGCCGCACCGTGTCACTAGCGTTGTGGCCTCATACATGCTGCTTGCCTGTTTTGGAAGGGGCGCTAAGGTCCGTGCAGCGCGGTCGGATCTGACGGGGGAGTATCATGGCGTTCAACTCGACGGAGAGCTATGTCGCCTCGGAGGATCTGTGCGTCGCGGTCAATGCCGCGGTCGCGCTGGAGCGGCCGCTGCTGGTCAAGGGCGAGCCCGGCACCGGGAAGACCGAACTGGCCCGGCAGGTTGCCCAATCCCTGGGCATGACTCTCATCGAATGGCACATAAAATCGACCACCCGCGCCCAGCAGGGACTGTACGAATACGATGCGGTCAGCCGGTTGCGCGACAGCCAGCTTGGTGACGAACGGGTTCACGACATCGCCAATTACATCAAGCGCGGCAAGCTGTGGCAGGCCTTCGAGGCGCCGGAAAAGGTTGTTCTGCTGATCGACGAGGTCGACAAGGCGGATATCGAGTTTCCCAATGACCTGTTGCAGGAACTCGACCGGATGGAATTCCACGTCTACGAGACCGGCGAGACGGTGAGCGCGCGCCACCGCCCGGTGGTGATTATCACCTCGAACAACGAGAAGGAACTGCCCGACGCCTTTCTGCGGCGCTGTTTCTTCCATTACATCCGGTTCCCCGATGTCGAGACGATGAAGAGAATCGTCGAGGTGCATCACCCCGGCATCAGGCAGGACCTGCTGCATGCCGCGCTGACCCAGTTCTACGAGATCCGCGAGATGGACGGGCTGAAGAAACGGCCCTCGACCTCGGAGGTGCTGGACTGGCTGAAGCTGTTGCTGGCCGAGGATCTGACCCCCGAGGATCTGCGCCGCGACGGACGCAACGCCTTGCCCCGGCTGCACGGGGCGCTTCTCAAGAACGAACAGGACGTGCAGTTGTTCGAGCGGCTGGCCTTCATGGCACGGCGGGGCTGAGGCGGACCGCCACGGCGCAGGCACCGGCAACCCACCGGCTGCGCGCCCTTGTGCCGGGCCGCGCGCTCGCCCAGAATGGGAGCGGGCGGCTGTCCGCCCCGCTTGCGAAAGGTCCCCCCTTGTCCGACGTCACGATCCGCCCGCTGCGCCCCGAGGACATGCCCGAATGGCGGCGCCTGTGGTCCGGCTATCTCGACTTCTACGAGTCGGCGGTGGCACCCGAGGTCTTCGAGACGACCTTTGCGCGGCTCCTGCATGGGGGCGATCCCGACATGGGCTGCCGTCTGGCGCTGATCGGCGGGCGGCCTGCGGGGCTGGTGCATTTCATCTTTCACCGCCATTGCTGGAAGCCCGAGGGGGTCTGCTATCTGCAGGATCTGTTCGTCGAGCCGCAATTGCGCGGCCGGGGCATCGGGCAGGCGCTGATGCGCGCGGTCTATGCTGTGGCGGATGCGCGCGACGTGCCGACCGTCTATTGGACGACGGCGGCCGACAACGCGGCCGCGCGCGCGCTGTATGACCGGATCGGACGCCTGACCCCCTTCATCAAATACGAGCGAGGCCCGCGGTGACGCGTCGCGCGGCGCTTCTGCTGGCCGCCTGCCTTGCGCTGGCGGCCTGTGCAACGCCGGTTGCGGAACTGCCCGACCGGGTGCCGCCGCTATCGGCCGCGCTGCCGCCGATGAAGAGCTTTCCGGTCCGACCGGCCGAGCCGCCGACGCGCTCGAACGCCCAGATCGCGCGGGATTTCCTGGACCTGTCCTTCCGCATGGAAAGCGGCCGGCCGCTGGCGGTGATGTCGCGTTTCGAGGGGCCGGTGCGGGTGCGGGTGACGGGGGCGCCGCCGCCCAGCCTGGGCCCCGATCTGGCGGCGCTGATCGCGCGGCTCAGGCGCGAGGCGGGGATCGACATCGCGCGCGTTGCTGCCGACCAGCCCGCCGAGATCACCATCGAGGTGCTGCCGCGCGCCCGGTTGCAGCGCGCTGTGCCGCGAGCGGCCTGTTTCGTCGTGCCAAGGGTGTCGGATTGGGAGGAATACCGCCGCGCCCGGCGCAGCGCGACCGTGGACTGGACCACGCTGGTCACGCGTGAGCGGGTGGCGATCTTCCTGCCCGGCGATGTCAGCCCGCAGGAGGTGCGCGACTGCCTGCACGAGGAACTGGCCCAGGCGCTGGGGCCGCTGAACGACCTTTACCGGCTGCCCGATTCGGTCTTCAACGACGACAATTTCCACACGGTCCTGACCGGCTTCGACATGCTGATCCTGCGGATTTACTACGCGCCGGAGTTGCGCTCGGGCATGACCCGGGCGCAGGTGGCGCAGATCCTGCCGGGGCTGCTGGCGCGGATGAACCCGCGCGGCGAGGGGCGGGCGGGCGCGCCCGTCGCGCAGACCTCGCGCGACTGGATCGAGGCGATCGAGACTGCGCTGGGGGCGGGCACCTCGGCCCCGCGCCGACGCGCGGCCGCCGAACGCGCCGTGGCCATCGCCCGCGCGCGCGGATGGCAGGACGGGCGGCTTGCGTTCAGCCTGTTCGCGCTGGGGCGGCTGTCGATCGGCGAGCGGCCCGAACTGGCGCTGGCGGCCTTCCTGCAGGCGGGCGAGATCTATGCCGCGCGCCCCGAGACGCGGATTCACCTGGCCCATGTCGGCATGCATCTGGCCGCCTTCGCGCTGTCGGCGGGCCAGCCGCGCGCCGCACTGGACATGGCCAACGCCAATCTCGCCGCGGCGACGCGCGGGCAGGACGCGGCCCTTCTGGCAACGCTTCTGCTGATCAAGGCCGAGGCGCTGGAGGCATTGGGCCGGTCGGGCGAGGTGCGCACGGTGCGCCAGGAGGCGCTGGGCTGGGGTCGCTACGGCTTCGGCAGCGACAGCGAGCTGCGCAGCCGGACCGAGGAGATCGCCGCGCTGAACCGTGCAAGGCGAAGCTGAGCCCCCTTCCCTGCGCGCCGCCGCCGCCCTATCCTGCGGCCCATGTTCCTGCCGTTCTTCCAGTCGCTGCGCGCCGCCGGGATCCCCGTTTCGCTGAGGGAATATCTGGGCTTTCTCGAAGGGGTGAAGGCGGGACTGGTGACCTATGACGTCGAGGGCTTCTATTACCTCGCCCGCACCGTGATGGTGAAGGACGAGCGCCTTCTGGACCGCTTCGACCGCGCATTCGCCGAGAGCTTTTCAGGGCTGGAAGAGATCGGCCCCGGCGATGTGCTGGAGGCGCTGGACCTGCCCGAGGACTGGCTGCGCAAGCTCGCCGAAAGGCACCTTTCCGCGGAGGAACGCGCCGAGATCGAGGCGCTGGGCGGGCTCGACAAGCTGATGGAGGCGCTCAAGGAGCGGCTCAGGGATCAGCAGGGCCGCCACCAGGGCGGCAACAAGTGGATCGGCACCGCAGGCACCTCGCCCTTCGGCGCCTGGGGCTACAATCCCGAAGGCGTGCGCATCGGACAGGACGTCTCGCGCCACCGCAAGGCGGTCAAGGTCTGGGACCGGCGCGAGTTCCGCAATCTGGACGATTCGGTGGAACTGGGAACGCGCAACATCAAGGTCGCGCTGAAACGGCTGCGCCGCTGGGCGCGGGCGGGCGCCCATCACGAGCTGGACCTTGACGAGACGATCCGCGCCACCGCCGATCACGGCTATCTCGACGTGCGCACCCGGCCCGAGCGGCACAATGCGGTCAAGGTGATCCTGTTTCTCGATGTCGGCGGGTCGATGGACGACCATGTGGGCGTGGTCGCGGAACTTTTCTCGGCCGCGCGCTCCGAGTTCAAGCACCTGGAGCATTACTATTTCCACAACTGCCTTTACGAAGGCGTCTGGCGCGACAACCGCCGCCGCTGGTCCGAGGTGATCCCCACCGCCGAGTTGCTGCGCACCTACGGGCCGGACTACAAGTGCATCTTTGTCGGCGATGCCAGCATGAGCCCCTACGAGATCGCCTTTGCGGGCGGCGCGAACGAGCACTGGAACGCAGAACCGGGCCGCGTCTGGCTGGAACGGGCCCGTGCGCAATGGCCGGGCAACCTGTGGATCAACCCGGTGCCGGAACGCCACTGGCCCTATACCCAGTCGATCGAGATGATCCGCGGGATCTTCGAAGGGGCGATGGTGCCGATGACGCTGGACGGGATCGAACGCGGGATGAAGGCGCTGGGCCGCTAGGCGCGTCCTCAACCCGGGAAGATGCTGTCGATCTTGGCCGAGAACTGCGCCCAGGTCATGGTGGCGCGGTTGCCGGCATAGCCGTGGTAATGCGACTTGCCGCTGGAATTGGGAAAGCCCGCCCAGATCCTGGCGAGGTTGTTCATGAAGCTGCGCCGGTCGATGCTGCCCGCCAGGAACGCGCCCATCCCCGCCTCTTCGAGCAGCAGATCGGCCAGGCGGTCCTGCACCTCGGGCGAAAACCGCGTACGTTCGTCGATACCGAGCTCATTGACCAGGCGGCGCAGGGTCGAGGGGATGAACTGATAGCGGCCGATGGCATGGGGCTGACGCGGGGTAGCCTTGATCCAGGCATAGATCTCGGCGATGGACATCTCGGTCGGGCGCCGGGGCGGCGGAATGCGCGCGCCGTGCTGGACGGCATCATAGCCCTTGGACCCGGCCTCGGCCCGGGCGATCAGGTCACGCACGCTGGCGGCGAAGAAGGCGCTGGTTCCCGATAGCCGCAGCCCGACCGGTCCCTGGCCAAGCCCGTTCCGCCCCTCGCGCAGGCGCACCCGCTCGGCCCGCGGGGTGCCGGGGGCGAACAGGCTTGCACCCTCGCGCCCGGCGAACAGGCTGGGACCGGCCCTCTCGTCCGTATCGGGCGCGTCCTGCATCACGGGAGGGGCATGTCGCACCGGCACGAGTGCGCTGCCCGCGCCGAAGATCCCCCCCTCGCCCAGAAGCGACACGGCCTGCGCGGACGCTGCCCCGGGCAAGCCGGTGCAGACCGCCAGCAGGGCGAGTGCGAGTATCTGTCTGCGCAAGGGCATGCGCCTCTCGTTCTGAGCGGGTGACATCGCGGCAAGGATCGGGGCAAGAGGTTCACATTTCGTTGCCGGTCGCGCGAAAGTCGTTGGCGCCCCGGATTGCCAGCGCCCCCCGACTGCCCCATATCTGGCCCATGCTGAAGTTCACACCGATCCTTCTGGCGGTTCTCTACGCGCTCGCGATGTATCATTTTTCGGCCTGGCGCACCGCGCGCGAGCTGGATGCGCGGTCGTCCGAACTGGCCGATGCGCGGCTCAAGCGGCTGACCGACCGGATGGCCGAGGCGCTCGATCTGCCGCGGGTCCGGGTGCATGTCTACGAGATCGCGCCGGTGAACGGGCTGGCCGCCCCCGACGGGCGCATCTTCCTGACGCGGGGATTCTACGACCGCTACCGCGCAGGCGAGGTCAGTGCCGAGGAACTGGCCAGCGTGGTCGCGCACGAACTGGGCCATGTGGCGCTGGGGCATACGCGGCGGCGGATGATCGACTTCTCGGGGCAGAACGCGCTGCGCACGGCGCTGGCGATGGTGCTGGGCCGGTTCCTGCCCGGCATCGGGGCGATGATCGCGAACGCGCTGGCCTCGCTGCTGGCGGCACGGCTGAGCCGTCGGGACGAATACGAGGCCGACGCCTATGCCGCCGCGCTGCTGACCAAGGCGGGGATCGGGACCGGGCCGCAGAAATCGCTGTTTCACAAGCTCGACGAACTGACCGCGGGACGTGGCGGGGTCATGCCCGCCTGGCTGATGAGCCATCCGAAGACCGAGGAGCGTATCAAGGCCATCGAAACGCTTGAGGCGCGCTGGACAGCCGTCACCGGCCAGTGACGCCCGGCACCAGGCGCGCGCTAGGCCAGTGCCTTGCCCAGACGCGGCAGCCGCGCGCGTTTCATCAGGGCGCGCAGGGGCAGCGCCTCGCCCGACAGCCGTTCGGCCTCTGCATGCACCCGCGCCACGACCGCTTCGACCTCGGCGGGCTGCGCCTGCCACAGCTCGCGCAGCATCTGGTCGGGGTCCACGCGCCGCAACCCTTCGTCGGCGAGGGTCTGGCGCGGGAAGTCCTGCGCGTTGAAGGTCACGATCAGGTCGGCCCCGCCGGCGATGGCGGCGGCCAGAACGTGAATATCGTCCGGATCGGGTAGCCAGAGCCGAGCTTCGAGCCCCGGTTTCGGCGCCACCTCTGTCCCCGGCCAGGTGGTGCGGACCAGCGCGATCTCGGCGCGGGCCTGCGTCTCGCCCATCGGTCCCAGCTTGCGCGCGGCGCGTGCCCATTCCTCCAGGATGCGCGCCGACCAGAGCGGGGTGAACAGCCCCTCGGCCGCGACACCCAGCAGGATTTCCCGCAGCACCGTGGGATAAAGCACGCAGGCGTCCAGCAGCGCCTTCATGGGGCCAGCCGGAACACCAGCGCCTTGAGATAGCCCGACTCGGCCAGTTGCGGCAGCACCGGATGGTCCGGCCCGGCAAAGCCCGTGAAGACGATCTGCGAGCGCCGCCCCGCCTTGCCGATGCCGCGGGCAGACGCCGTGCGGAACCGCGTCAGGTCCGCCGCATGGGAACAGGAACACAGGCAAAGGAAACCGCCCGGCGCCACCAGCCCCGCCGCCAGACGCGCCACCCGTTCATAGGCGCGCAACCCCGCCTCGAGCGCCTGTTTCGAGGGCGCGAATGCGGGCGGGTCGCAGATCACCATATCGAACCGGGCACCTTCGGCCGCCAGCGCGGCCATCGCGTCGAAGGCATCGCCCCGGCGCGTCTGGAACCGCTCGGCCGCACCCATCGCCGCCGCGCCCTGTTCGGCCAGGACCAGAGCCGGGGCAGAGCCATCCACCGCCAGCGCATGCACCGCCCCACCGGCCAGCGCCGCCAGCGCAAAGCCGCCGACATGGGAAAACACGTCCAGCACGCGCGCGCCCCGCGCCAGCCCCTGCACGAAGGCATGGTTGGGCCGCTGGTCGTAGAACAGCCCCGTCTTCTGCCCGCCCAGCAGATCGGCCATGTAGACCGCGCCGTTCATCGGCACCGGAACCGGCCCCTCCAGCGCGCCGCGCAGCACCACGGTTTCCTCGGCCAGCCCTTCCAGCCCGCGGGCGCGGCCGGTGCCGTTCTTGACCACGGCCGCGACACCCGTGACCGAAACCAGCGCTTCGGCCAGCGCGTCCAGATGGTTTTCGGCCCAGGCGGCGTTGGGCTGGATCACCGCCGTCGCGCCGAAGCGGTCGATCACCACGCCGGGCAGCCCGTCGGCCTCGGCATGGACCAGCCGGTAGAAGGGCGCGTCATAAAGCCGTTCGCGCAGCGCCAGCGCGCGCGACAAC
This sequence comes from Rhodovulum sp., assembly GCF_011048875.1. NCBI lineage: Bacteria > Pseudomonadati > Pseudomonadota > Alphaproteobacteria > Rhodobacterales > Paracoccaceae > Rhodovulum > Rhodovulum sp. Next base: position 8,847 of record NZ_DSDD01000153.1, on the reverse strand, counting down.
CGCGCCGCCAGCCAGTCCGGCCCGATCACCGCCTTGGGGTCGGGGTCCATCATGCGCGCGATGATCTTCGAGACAGGGTTCACCGTGACCAGGCCCAGCGGCTGACGTTCGGCATCCTCCAGCAGGGCGAACGCTCCGGGCGCCAGCGCCTTGGTGCGCCGGTCGGTGACCAGTTCATCGGCATAGACCCAGGGGAATCCATGGCGAAGCGCGCGGGTCTCGACCTTGGGGCGCAAGCGGACGGTGGGGCGGGGATCGGTCATGTGCTTTCCTTACGCCTGCCATGAGGCCGCGAAAAGAGGGGATTGTCGCCCGCTTGGCCTCTGGCGGGCTTTCCTTGTTAGCGCTAACCGCCTATACCCGGTCTCAGCCCCCGACCCGGACGAGGAGACGGCCCATGGCGCTGAACCCCGTGCTTGCCGCGGTGACCGAGGCGATCGCTTCGCGGTCGCGCCCGACCCGCGCCGCTTATCTGGAACGGATTGCCCGCGCCGCCGAGCAGGGCCCGGCGCGCGCGCATCTGACCTGCGGCAACCAGGCCCATGCCTATGCCGCGATGGGCGCGGCCAAGGATCGGCTGGCCGAGGGACGCGCGCCCAATCTGGGCATCGTCACGGCCTATAACGACATGCTGTCCGCGCATCAGCCGCTTGAACGTTTCCCCGACCTGATCCGCGCCGCCGCAGCCGAGGCGGGCGCGACGGCACAGGTGGCGGGCGGCGTGCCTGCCATGTGCGACGGCGTCACGCAGGGCCGGGCGGGGATGGAACTGTCGCTGTTCTCGCGCGACGTGATCGCGATGGCGGCTGCGGTGGCGCTGTCGCATGACTGCTATGACGCGGCGGTGTTCCTTGGCGTCTGCGACAAGATCGTGCCGGGGCTGGTGATCGCCGCCGCCAGTTTCGGCCATATCCCGGCGGTGTTCCTGCCCGCGGGGCCGATGACCTCCGGCCTGCCCAACGACAAAAAGGCCCGCGTGCGCCAGCGCTTTGCCACGGGAGAGATCGGGCGCGAGGAATTGATGGCGGCCGAAATGGCGTCCTATCACGGGCCGGGCACCTGCACCTTCTACGGCACCGCGAATTCCAACCAGATGCTGATGGAGGTGATGGGCCTGCACCTGCCCGGCGCCAGTTTCGTCAACCCCAACACGCCCTTGCGCGATGCACTGACGGTAGCGGGGGCGAAACGTGCGCTGGAGATCACCGCGCTGGGCAACGCCTATACGCCTGCGGGCCATGTGCTGGACGAACGCGCCTTTGCCAACGGGATCGTGGGGCTGATGGCGACGGGCGGCTCGACCAACCTGGTGCTGCACCTGCCCGCGATGGCACGGGCGGCGGGGATCGTGCTGGATCTTGACGATTTCGCCCGACTGTCCGAGGTGACGCCGCTGATGGCGCGGGTCTATCCCAACGGGCTGGCGGATGTGAACCATTTCCACGCGGCCGGCGGGCTTGGCTATCTGATCGGCGAATTGCTGGGCGCCGGGCTTCTGCATCCCGATACCCTGACCGTCGCGGGACCGGGGCTTGACCGCTATACGCAGGAACCGCGGCTGATCGACGGCGCGCTTCATTGGGTTGCGGGCGCGGGCGCCAGCCTGAACGACGCGATCCTGCGCCCCGCCGCCGATCCCTTCCAGCCCAGCGGCGGGCTCAAGGCGCTGTCGGGCAACCTTGGCCGCGGCATCGTCAAGACCTCGGCCGTCGCGCCCGAGCGCCACATCATCGAGGCCCCCGCGCGGATCTTCGAAAGCCAGGAGGACGTCAAGGCCGCCTTCAAGCGCGGCGAGTTCACCCGGGATACCGTTGTCGTCGTCCGCTTCCAGGGGCCGCGCGCGAATGGCATGCCGGAACTGCATTCCCTGACCCCGACACTCGCCGTGCTTCAGGATCGCGGGCTCAAGGTTGCGCTGGTCACCGACGGGCGGATGTCGGGGGCCAGCGGCAAGGTGCCCGCCGCCATCCACCTCACGCCCGAGGCGGCCGGGGGCGGCCCGCTTGCGCGGCTAAGGGATGGCGACGTGATCCGGCTGGATGCCGTGGCAGGTACGGTCGATGTCACGACACCCGAAGCGCTCGACCGCCCGCCCGCAACCCCGGGCCTTTCGGCCAATGCGACAGGAATGGGGCGCGAGCTGTTCGCGGCCTTCCGCGCCCATGCCGGCCCCGCGACCGAGGGGGCAAGCCTGATCCTGTGACTTCTTCTTGGCACAAATACCCATGACCCGCCCTGCCACCCCGCGAAAAGGCCTGCCATGACGCCCCACGCTGCCAGCGAGATCCTCGAAACCCTGTGCCGCCAGGCCCCGGTGATCCCGGTTCTCGTGATCGAGGATGCCGCCCATGCCCGCCCGCTGGCCGAGGCGCTGGTCGAGGGCGGGCTGCCGGTTCTGGAGGTCACCCTGCGCACGCCCGCCGCGCTGGAGGCGATCCGCGAAATGACGCAGGTCGCGGGCGCGACCGTCGGCGCGGGCACGCTGATCACGCCCGAAGATGTCGAGGCCGCGCAAGGCGCAGGCGCGCGCTTCGGCGTGTCCCCCGGCGCGACGCCTATGCTGCTGGACGCGGCGCGGGCGGGCGCGCTGCCGCTGTTGCCGGGGGCGGCCACGGCGACCGAGGCGATGGCGCTGCTTGAAAGAGGCTTCAGCGTGCAAAAATTCTTTCCCGCCGAGGCCGCGGGCGGCGTCGCGGCGCTCAGGGCGCTGGGCGCTCCCCTGCCCCGCATCCGCTTCTGCCCCACGGGGGGCATCGGTCCGGCAAATGCGGCCGACTACCTCGCCTTGCCGAACACGCTTTGCGTGGGCGGGTCCTGGGTGGCGCCCGGGGCAGTGGTGGCGGCGGGCGACTGGGCGGGGATCACGGCGCTGGCCCGCGCGGCCGCCGGGCTGGGGCGCTAGCCGCAGCGGTCGGGCTTTCGATCAGCTGCGCCGACCCCGGGCCCCGCCCCGCCGCCGCGCAACAGGGCCGTTGTCGAGCCCGGCGCGCAGCACAGCCGTCATCGGATGATCGGGCGCAGCCGCGCCATATTCCGCGATGAGCCGCTTCAATACCTGCCCTGCGACGACCTCCGCGGGCAACGACAGCGCCCGGTCGAGAAAGATCGAGGGGCATTCCTCGGGCCCGATTTCCTCGATCCGGCAGGCCTCTCGGATCAGCCCCTTGGGGTCGGCCGCTTCAATCCGCATCGCGCGCTTCCACCGGGCCGCGTGCGATCACCGCTTCGATCACCTCCGCCGCCTTGGCGCGCCCCTGGTCAAGCAGCGCCTCGAGCGCTGCCGCATCCTCTGCCCCGGTGCCGCGCAAAAGGAAGGTCAGCCCGCCTTCGCCCAGCCGGGCCGGATCGAGCGGCGCCTCGGAGATGAGCCGGGCCGCGCCCTGCACCTTTCGCGACAGCGTATAGGTATCGCAAAGCGCCTGCGCCTCGTCCGCGCCCAGCCATCCGGACGCGACGCCGGCCTCCAGTTGCTCGGCCACCGAGGTCGCCGGGCTGGCAGCGATCAACGCCGCGGCCGAGGCGATCAGTTCGATATCCTGCCCCCGCCCCGGCCCCTGCTTGCCGTCCCAGGCGGATCTTGCGGGTCTGGCCTCGGCCAGCCTGCGGCGCATGTCGACCACACCGGCGAGCACCCGGCCCGGATCCGCCTTGTCGGTCAGAAGCTCGCGCCGGAACGCCTCGACCTCGTCGGCCAATGCCGGATCGCCTGCCACGGGCCGCGCCCGCGTCAGCGCCAGATGTTCCCAGGTCCAGGCCTCCTCGCGCTGGTAGTTGCGGAAGCTCTGGAGCGAGGTCGCCACCGGCCCCTGATTGCCCGAGGGGCGCAGGCGCATGTCGACCTCGTAAAGCTTGCCCTCGGCCATCGGCGCGGTCAGCGCGGTCACCAGCGCCTGGGTCAGCCGGGCGTAGTAGGCCCGCGCGGCCAGCGGGCGACGGCCCTGGGACGCCTCGACCCCGTCGGCATCGTAGATCACGATGAGGTCCAGATCGGATTTCGCCGTCAGCGACCCCGCCCCCAGCGAGCCCATGCCCAGCACGACAGCCCCCTTGCCCGGCGGCGCCCCGTGCTTGGCCGCGAACCCCGCCACCACATGTGGCCAGAGCGCGGCCAGAACCGCCTCGGCCAGATCGGCATATTCGCGTCCCGCCTCGCCCGCGTCGATCAGCCCGCGCAGGAAGTGCACCCCCACGCGGAAATGCCATTCCTTGGTCCAGGCGCGGGCGGCATCGAGCTGGCGTTCGTAATCCTTCAGCGCCGCCAGATGCGCGGACAGCGCCCCCTGCAATGCCGCGCACCCCGGCCAGGGCTGGAAGAAATCGCCGCCGATCACCGCGTCCAGCACGCCCGCATTGCGCGAAAGATACTGGGCAAGCTCGGGCGAGACGCTGGTGATGTCGATGATCAGGTCGATAAGCTGCGGATTGGCCTGGAACAGCGAGAAAAGCTGCACCCCCGCAGGCAATCCCGACAGGAAACCGTCGAAGGCGGCGAACGCCTCGATGGGCCGGGGGGCGGCGGTCAGGCGGGTCAGAAGGTCGGGTTTCAGCCGGTTGAAGATCTCGCGCGCGCGGGCCGAACGCAGGCAGGGGTAATGCGGCCAGCGCTCGACGAACTCGCCCGCGTTTTCGGGCAGTTCGGGCAGGGCATTGTCCGTACCGGGGCGGCCGGGCTGGAAGAACCCTTCGGTCAGGCCCGAGACGCGGCTCAGCCGTGCGGTCAGATCCGCCCGCCAGGCGGCAGGATCGCCCCATCCGCAGAAATGCGCGATCCGGTCCAGCCCCTCGGCAGTGGCCGGCAGCTTGTGGGTCTGGGCGTCGTTCACCATCTGCAAGCGGTGCTCGACCTCGCGATGGGCGCGGTAATCCGTGCTCAGCCTGTCGGCCACGTCCTGCGGCACCCAGCCCTTGGCCGCAAGCCGCGCCAGCCCCTCGAGCGTGCCGCGCACCCGCAGGTCGGCATCGCGCCCGCCCGCGATCAACTGGCGGGTCTGGGTGAAGAATTCGATCTCGCGGATGCCGCCCTGCCCCAGCTTCATGTCATGGCCTTCCAGCGCCAGCGCGCCGTGCAGCCCCTTGTGATTGCGGATCTTCAGCCGCATGTCATGGGCGTCCTGGATCGCGGCGAAATCCAGATGCTTGCGCCAGACGAAGGGGCGCAACCGGTCGAGATAGGCCCAGCCCGCCGCGATATCGCCCGCGCAGGGCCGGGCCTTGATATGGGCGGCGCGCTCCCATGTCCGGCCGAGGCTTTCGTAATAGCGTTCGGCCGCCTCCATCGAGATGCAGACCGGCGTCACGCTGGCATCGGGGCGCAGCCGCAGGTCGGTGCGGAAGACATAGCCTTCGCCCGTAAGTTCCGACAGCAGCGCCGTCATCCGGCGGGTGATCTTGACGAAACCGCTGCGTGCCTCGTGGAAATCGGCCTCGTCAAAGCGATCCTGATCGAACAGCATGATCAGGTCGATATCCGAGGAATAGTTCAGCTCATGCGCGCCCTGCTTGCCCATGGCCAGCGCCACCATGCCGCCCGCGGTTCCGGCATCGGCCTCGGTCAGGCCGGGCAGCTTGCCGCGCGCGATCTCGGCCGCGACAAGGCGTTTCAGCGAAGTGTCGACGCAAAGATCGGCGAAATCGGTCAGCGCGGCGGTGACGCGCTCCAGCGGCCAGGCCCCGCCCAGATCGGCCAGCGCGATCAGCAGCGCCGCGCGTCGCTTGGCCTGCCGGAGCCCCGATTTCAGCCCATCGAGCGGCAGCGCGCGGACCTCGTCCAGCAGCCCGGCAAGGACGGCATCCGGGTCGGCGGCCAGCGCCGCCTCGAGCCAGCCGGTTTCCTGAACCATCAGCCCCCAGAGATAGGGGCTGCACCCGGCGGTTCCGGCCAGCAATTCGCGGATCTCAGGGGGCTGCGACGCAAAGCGGCCGGCCGCCTCGACGGCGCGGTCGGGCTCGTGCGGGACGGGCGAACGGGTCAGGCGGGCGGCAAGGCTCATGGCGTCTTGATGCCGGGCGCGCGCGCGGGGGTCAACGGGGTTGCGCCCTGCCCTGTGCGGCGCTGGTCCGGCCGCGGGGACGGAGGGCAGCGGATGAGCAAGAGCCTGAAACGGGTGCGCGCGACGCATTCCGGTCGTCGGGCAATGCCGCGTTCGATGCCTACAAGGCCGACACGCTGCACCGGCTGCGCGAGGCAAGGGACAAGGCCGAGTTCGACCAGTTCATGAAAGACCGGGCCCGCCGCGCCCGCGAGACGCCCCCGGCGCCCGAAATGCCCGTGGGTGCCTGATCGCACGACCCGCGCGCCCTGCCTAGGGCGCGCGCCCCCCTTGCCCCGCCGGAAAGGTCCGCCCAAATGTTCGACATGACCGACCAGCCCGATCCCCTCTGGGGCCTGCCCGACCCCGTGCTGCATGCCGAGTTCTACAGGAACGTGCCCACCAAGCGCCTGGTCGCCTGGGTGGTGGACACGGTTCTGATCCTGCTGATCGCGCTTCTGGTCCTGCCCTTCACCGCCTTCGCGGCGGTCTTCGTGCTGCCGCTGTTCGTGGCGTTGGTGGGTTTTGTCTACCGCGTGGCGACGCTGGCGCACGGATCGGCCACCTGGGGGATGCGCCTGATGGCGATCGAGATCCGCAATGGCCGGGGCGAGCGGCTGGACAGCCAGACCGCGGCGCTGCACACGCTGGTCTACTCGCTCGGCATGGCCTTCGTGCTGCCGCAGGTGGTGTCGATCGTGCTGATGCTGACCGGCGCGCGGGCGCAGGGGCTGCATGACATGCTGCTGGGCACGGCCGCCATTAACCGTCCTGCAAGGTTCTGAGCCCCTTCCTCTTGGCAGCACGCATAATCGGGTGTTAGCTTTGTGACGAAACCACGACCGAATTTTGTCCGACCCCGAGCGTCATGCGCCACACTCTTCCGCTTGCGCCGCAATTCTATGTGACGGCCCCCCAGCCCTGCCCCTATCTGGCGCGCCGGATGGAGCGGAAGCTGTTCACGGCGTTGCAGGGCGACAATGCCGAACTTCTGAACGACGCGCTGTCGAAACAGGGCTTCCGGCGGTCGCAGAACGTGCTCTATCGCCCGGCCTGCGCCGATTGCTCGGCCTGTCTGTCGGCGCGCATCCGGGTTGCCGATTTCCGGCCCAATCGCAGCCAGCGCAAGGCAAGGGCGCGCAATTCCGACCTTCGCCGTCAGTCCTGCGCGCCCTGGGCCACCGAAGAGCAATACGCCCTGTTCCGCCGCTACCTGGACAGCCGCCACGCCAATGGCGGCATGGCCGACATGGACATTTTCGAGTTCGCCGCGATGATCGAGGAGACGCCGATCCGCTCGCGCGTGGTGGAATACAGTGCCGAACCCAACAACGGCGAGAGGCGCCGCCCGCTGATCGCGGTCAGCCTGACCGACATCCTGGATGACGGGTTGTCGATGGTCTATTCCTTCTACGACCCCGACCGCGCGCGCAGTTCGCTGGGCTCCTATATCATCCTCGACCATATCGAGATCGCCCGCGAGGCCGGGCTGCCCTATGTCTATCTCGGCTACTGGGTGCCGGGCAGTCCCAAGATGGGCTACAAGTCGAATTTCGACGCGCTCGAGATCTTCAAGAACGGCCATTGGCAGGATATCGGCGACCCGGCCTCGCACACGGGCGAGACCCACCCGCTTTCGGTGGCGCCCATCGCCGAGCAGGTCGCGCGCATCACCCTGCCCGATACCCAGCCGATCGAGGGCTGAGTCCGGCCAACGGCGCCCCGGCCGCCATCCGACCCGCGCCCAGCTTGATCACCTGTCGGACATGACGATCCGGGCAGTTTCGGGCGCATGTTCCCCGGCCTGCCCGGGCTGCATGTCGATGACGACAAGCTGATGGCGCTGGCCGAGGCGATGATGGACGATGGCGGCCAGAGCGACCACAACAAGGCGATCCCGACCGGGTTCACCTATCTGCGCCAGTTCGTCGACCATGACATCACGCTGGACCTGACCTCGCTGGGCGACAAGATGCGCGACCCGACCGCGGTGCGCAATTTCCGCAGCCCCGCGCTGGATCTCGACAGCGTCTACGGGCGGGGCCAGATGGCAGTCCGCATCTTCATGCCCGCGACCCCGCCACCGGACAACCGACGCCGAAGCTGCTGCTCGGGCGCAACATCACCTTCGGCTTCGGCAATGTCACGGGCGAGTTCCGCAACGACCTGCCGCGCAGCCCCGAGGGGCAGGCACTGATCGGCGATCACCGCAATGACGAGAACCTGATCGTCGCCCGGACGCATCTGGCTTTCCTCAAGTTCCACAACACGGTCGTGGACCTGCTGGCGGCGCAGGGCGTCGAGGGCCGCGCCCTTTTCCAGGAGGCCCGCCAGATCGTGACCTGGCATTACCAGTGGATCGTGCTGCATGATTACCTGGACCGGCTGGCCGGACCCGGCGCGGCCGAGCGCATCCTGCATGACGGACGCAAGTTCTACCGGTTCAAGAAGATGCCCTACATGCCGGTCGAGTTCTCGGGCGCGGCCTATCGGCTGGGTCATACGATGGTGCGGCAGGATTACGACTACAACCGCGTCTTCCCGAACGCGACATTCGACCTGCTGTTCGGCTTTACCGGGCTGCCGGGCCGGATCCTCGGCGGGCTGCCCCCCGAACCGCCGCCCGCCGCGCCGCTGCCGGCCCCGCATCTGCCGTCGGACCGGAGATCATCGACCGGCGCCGGTTCTACGAGATCGAGGCAGGCCACAGCCCGCAGGCCTCGCGCAGGCTCGATCCGATGCTGGCCGAGGAATTGCACCGCTTGCCCGGCGGTGGCGGCAACCTGGCCTTCCGCAATCTTCGGCGCGGGGTGCGGAT
>NZ_DSDD01000144.1:0-17557 GCF_011048875.1 Rhodovulum sp. | reverse complement strand
GGCCTCCTTCACCAGTATGAATTCTGAATCACACAACGCACCGTATGGGAATCCTCTTTCGATTCAGAGAAAGCCTGAGCCGCTCTAGGAATTGTCGGTCAGCACCCGCCCGGCAAGGTAGAGCGAGCCGCAGATCAGGATCCGCGCGTTCGGCCGCGCGGCCGCGATGCGCGCCACGGCCTCGGCCACATCCAGGGCGGTCGTGGCGGGCAGGCCCGCCCTTGTGGCCGCGGCGGCGGTGGTTTCGGCGGGCAGGGTCGCGGCCTCGCCGGGGATCGAGACGGCGGTCAGGCTGTCGGCCAGGGCTGCCAGCGGCCGCATGAAGCCCGCGACATCCTTGGTGTCCAGCATGCCGCAGATCAGGTGCAGGGGCCGCGGCGGCAGGCGAGTCAGCGCCTCGGCCAGCGCGGCGCCCGCGGCGGGGTTGTGTCCGCCATCAAGCCAGAGTTCGGCGCGGCCCGCCGCATCGACCAGCGGGCCGTTGCGCAGCCGTTGCAGCCGGGCGGGCCAGTCGGCCTGCGTCAGCGCCGCCTCGCAGGCGGTCTCGTCCTGCCCGAGGGCGCGCAGCGCCGCGATCGCCATACCCGCATTCTGCACCTGATGGGCACCGATCAGCCGGGGCGGGGGCAGGTCCAGAAGCCCGCGCCCGTCCTGATAGACCAGCCGCCCGCGTTCCTCCCGGACATGCCAGTGCTGGCCATGGGCGAGGAGCGGGGCGCTGAGGCGGGCGGCCTGCGCCTCGATCACCGCGAGCGCGGATTCCTGCTGGGGGCCGACCACGCAGGGCACGCCGCGTTTCAGGATCCCGGCCTTTTCGGCGGCGATCTCGGGCAGGGTTTCGCCCAGATATTGCTGGTGGTCCAGATCGACCGGCGCGATCACCGTCAGCGCCGGACGCTCGATCACGTTGGTCGCATCCAGCCGCCCGCCAAGGCCGACCTCGAGCAGGCAGAAATCGGTCGGGTCACGCGCAAACGCGAGGAAGGCCGCGCAGGTGGTGATCTCGAAATAGGTGATGGGCTGCCCGCCATTGGCGCGCTCGCATTCGTCCAGCACGGCGGTCAGCGCGGCCTCGGGGATCAGCCCGTCCGACAGGCGGATTCGTTCGTGGAAGCGGGCGAGATGGGGCGAGGTGTAGGCCTGCACACGGTGCCCCGCGCCGGTCAGCCCCGCGCGGATCATGGCGAGAGTCGAGCCCTTGCCGTTGGTGCCCGCGACGTGGATCACCGGGGCAAGCCGCCGTTCGGGGTGGTCAAGCGCGGCCAGCAGCCGCCATACCCGGTCCAGCGTCAGGTCGATGATCTTGGGGTGCAGCGCCATCATCCGGGCGAGGAGCGCGTCGCTTGTGCCCCCGCTCACCCCTTGGTGCCCGCCTCGGGGGGGGCGGTATCGGGCGGCGCGGACCGGCGCGGCGGTTCGGCGTTCTCGGTATCCTCCTGCGCCGCGTTGGCCGGGCCATGGCTCAAGCTCGCGGGCGGGGGCAGGTCGGCGATCACCGCGGGCGGCAGGCCCATCAGCATCCGCGTGATGGTGATGAGTTCCTCGCGCAGCTTGCCGCGCGGCGTCACCCGGTCGAGCATGCCGTGTTCCAGCAGGTATTCGGCGCGCTGGAACCCCTCGGGCAGTTTCTCGCGGATCGTCTGTTCGATCACGCGCGGCCCGGCAAAGCAGATCAGCGCGTTCGGCTCGGCGATCTGGATATCGCCCAGCATCGCGTAGGAGGCGGTCACGCCGCCCGTGGTCGGGTGGGTGAGGACCACGATATAGGGCAGCCCGGCCTCTTTCAGCATCTGGATCGCGACGGTCGAGCGCGGCATCTGCATCAGGCTGAGGATGCCCTCCTGCATGCGGGCGCCGCCGGCGGCCGAGAACAGGATCAGCGGGCGGCGCAGTTCGAGCGCGCGCTGGGCGGCGGCGATGATCGCGTTGCCGACATACATGCCCATGGAGCCGCCCATGAAGCTGAAATCCTGCGCGGCGCAGATGACCGGGGTGCGCCCGATCTCGCCCTCGGCGACCAGCATCGCCTCTTTCTCGCCGGTGCCCTTCTGGGCGGCCTTCATGCGGTCGGGGTATTTCTTCTGGTCGCGGAAGCCCAGCGGGTCGGCCACCGGCACCGGCACCGCGACCTCGGTGAAGATGCCGCCGTCGAACAGCGTCAGGAACCGGTCGCGCGGCGTGATCCCCATGTGATGGCCGCAGGCGGTGCAGACATTCAGGTTGTCGCTGAGTTCGCGGTGGAACAGCATCGTTCCGCAGGCGTCGCATTTCGTCCAGAGGTTCTCGGGGATCTCGCGGCGCGAGAACAGCGAGTTAATCTTGGGCCGGACGTAGTTGTTGATCCAGTTCATGCGCGGGCCACCCTCGGAACGGTCTGGCCGTTCAGATAAGCCGCTGGGGCGGGAAATGCAATCGCGGCCCGACCTGTCAGATCAGTGCGCGCAACAACCGCCAGATTGCGAAGATCACCAGGATGTCGAGCCCCAGCGCCAGCGGCACCATCACCCGGTCCGACATCTCGAAAGGGGTGACGTAAAGCGCAAGCCCGGTGATCGTGCCCTTGACCGACACGATCAGCAACGCGCTGCAATTGTTCACGAAATGCCAGCCCATCGCGATGCCCAGGCTGCCCGAGCGTTCGGTCAGGTCGGCGGCGGCCAGCGCGAAGGCGAGGATCGCGACCATGATGACCCAGGCATTGGACCCCGCCATCGTGTTGAAATGCAGCGCGGTGAAGATCAGCGCAGGCAGGCCCATCCAGACCACGCGGGCGGCAAAGCGCGCGGCAAGCTGCTGCTGCAGATAGCCGCGGAACAGCAATTCCTCGGATCCGGTCTGGATGAGCACCAGCACCAGCGCGAAGGGCAGCAGGCGCAGCCACTGGTCCGGCGGCAGGCCCGCGTCGGGCGACACGACCAGCCGCCCGATCGCGAACAGCGCCGCATAGACCGGCACCAGCACCGCCAGCGACAGGAAGAAGCCGCGCATCCAGTCGCGCATCGGGCCGAACAGGGTTCCCGGTTCGCGGTAATGCAGCGCGGGCGTGGCGATCAGCACGCCCAGCCCCATACCGATGAAGCTGGCCAGCACGAACAGGGTCTGTCCGGGCGTGGCGGGGGCCATGATCCCCTGCATCCAGCCGAAATAGGCCAGTGGCCCCAGCACCGGGTAGGCGCCCACCAGCAACAGCGCGAAACAGCCCGCATAGATCAGCGCGATCACGCCGAGCGCGACGAAGACCCGCCAGAGTTCGGGGTAAAGCCGCGCGGGCTCGACATAGGCCTCGAAAAGGGGGGATCGCATGGGCTCTCGGGGTTGCGGCGGCATGTTGCGGGCAAGCTAGCGCGCGGGCGCCGGGGCTTCAACTCAGACGCGCAGGGCCACCCGTGCGGCCAGCCAGGACAGGCCCAGAACCCCCAGTTCGATCAGGAACATCGGCCCGAGCGCCGGGTCGTCGGGGGCGAAGGGAAAAGTATAGAGCGCCAGCCCCGAGACCGGCCCGGGCCGCGCCACGATCAGGATCGCGACCGCGTTGTTGGCGAAATGCAGCGCGATGGCCGGGCCCAGCGTGCCGCTGCGCGCGGTCAGATCCGCGGCCGCCACCGCGAACAGCCCCGCCCAGGCCGTCAGGGCCAGCGCATTGCCGCCCGCCACCCCCGGTTGGTAATGACCCAGCGCGAAGAGCGCCGCGGGCAGGCCGATCCAGATCAGCGGGCTGCGGAAACGCGCGGCAAGCTGTTGTTGCAGATAGCCGCGGAACAGCAATTCCTCGGCGCCCACCTGCACCAGTACCAGACCCACCGCCAGCGGCAGCAGGATCAGCCAGCGCCCCGGATCGAGGTTCGGTTGCAGGTCGTCGCCCATGGGCAAGGCCACCCACAACACCGCGTAAAGCAGCGCCAGCGCGCCCAGCACGCGGAGGAAACCCGCGGCGGCGCGCCTCGGCGGGCCGGTCAGCGATATCAGCCCGCGGCCGTGGAAGGTGCTGGCCGCAACCAGCGTGCCGATCCCGAGGAACACGAAGGAGGCCAGCAGCCACAGCGCATTCGCCGCCGTCAGCGTGGTGCCGAACACGCCCGCGAAGGCCGAATCCGCGAAGGCCGTGCCGCGCAGCGCCGCGACCAGCCCGTAGGCCGCGTAGATCATCCCGATATGGATCGCGACGGCCGTCAGCATGCCGACGGCCAGGCGCCAGAGCTGGGGCCGGGCGCGGGCCGCGCGGGTCAAAGCGTGATGGGGTCGGTAATCCATGGTGCCCCGGTCCATTGCCGGTCGAGACTAGACCGCCCCTGCCCGCCCATCAATCGCTTGTCTCCCCCTTCCGCGGGGTCTATTCCCAAGGGCGACACGACCCGAAGGAAGCCATGCCCATGCCCCCCATCGACAAGTCCCGCCTGCCCAGCCGCCACGTCACCGAAGGCCCGTCGCGCGCGCCGCATCGGTCCTATTACTACGCGATGGGCATCTCCGAGGCCGAGATCCACCAGCCGTTTGTCGGCGTCGCGACCTGCTGGAACGAGGCCGCGCCCTGCAATATCGCGCTGAACCGGCAGGCCCAGGCGGTCAAGATGGGCGTCAAGGAGGCGCATGGCACCCCGCGCGAGTTCACCACGATCACCGTGACCGACGGCATCGCGATGGGCCATGAGGGGATGCGCTCGTCGCTGGCCTCGCGCGAGGCGATCGCCGACACCGTGGAACTGACGATGCGCGGGCATTGCTATGACGCGCTGGTGGGGCTGGCGGGCTGCGACAAGAGCTTGCCGGGGATGATGATGGCGATGGTGCGGCTGAACGTGCCGTCGGTCTTCATCTATGGCGGCTCGATCCTGCCCGGTCGGCACGAGGGGCGCGACGTCACCGTGCAGGACGTGTTCGAGGCGGTGGGCCAGAACCAGGCCGGCAACATGGCCGAAGAGGCGCTGATCGCGCTGGAAAAGGTGGCCTGCCCGTCCGCGGGGGCCTGCGGCGGCCAGTTCACGGCAAACACCATGGCCTGCGTCTCCGAAGCCATCGGACTTGCGCTGCCGAACTCCTCGGGGGCGCCCGCGCCCTATGAATCCCGCGATCAGTATTGCGAGGCCTCGGGCCGCGCGGTGATGCACCTGATCGAGAAGAATATCCGCGCCCGTGACATCGTCACCCGCAAGGCGCTGGAGAATGCCGCGCGGGTGGTGGCCTGCACCGGGGGCTCGACCAATGCCGGGCTGCACCTGCCCGCCATCGCGCATGAGGCGGGGATCGACTTCGACCTCTTCGACGTCTGCGACATCTTCCGCGACACGCCCTATTTCGTCGATCTGAAACCGGGCGGCCGATATGTCGCCAAGGACCTTTACGAGGCGGGCGGCGTGCCGGTCGTGATGAAGGAACTGCGCAAGGCGGGCCTGATCCACGAGGACTGCCTGACCGTCACCGGCCGCACCATCGGCGAGGAAATCGACATGGTCACGCGCGAGGCCGATGGCCGCGTGATCTGTCCCGTCTCGGCCCCGATCACGCCGACAGGCGGGGTTGTCGGGCTGAAGGGCAACCTTGCCCCCGACGGGGCCATCGTCAAGGTCGCCGGGATGGAGGCCGATCAGCAGGTCTTTACCGGCCCGGCCCGCGTCTTCGAATGCGAAGAGGACGCCTTCGAGGCGGTCAAGGCGCGCAGTTACAAGGAAGGCGAGGTTCTGGTCATCCGCAACGAGGGCCCCGCAGGCGGCCCGGGCATGCGCGAGATGCTGGCGACCACCGCGGCGCTGTCGGGACAGGGCATGGGCAAGAAGGTGGCGCTGATCACCGACGGGCGTTTCTCGGGCGCGACGCGGGGTTTCTGCGTCGGCCATGTCGGCCCCGAGGCGGCGCATGGCGGGCCGATCGCGTTGCTGAAGGATGGCGACATGATCACCATCGACGCCATCAAGGGCGAGTTGTCGGTCGCGCTGTCGGACGAGGACCTGGCCGCGCGCAAGGCCGCGTGGACGGGGCCGCGCGAGACGATCTATGCCTCGGGCGCGCTGTGGAAATATGCCCGGCTCGTGGGTCACACCCGCAAGGGGGCGGTCACCCATCCCGGCGCCGCCGACGAGAAGCATGTCTACATGGATCTCTGATCCGGCCCGCAGCGTTTTCGCCCGTTCCGGCCGGCTCCTGATGGCCGCCCTTGCGGCGCTTGCGCTGGCGGGATGTCTGGACGGGGCGGGGCGTGCCGCGCCGCAGGCGGTCGCCGTGGCGGGCGGCAGCGTGGCCATTGCCGGGCCGTCCGGTTATTGCGTCGATACCGCCGCCACGCACGACGGCGAGCAGGGGGCCTTTGTCCTGCTGGGCGGTTGCGCGGCCCTGTCCGGGGCACCCGACGCCCCCTCCCCCGTGAGAAACGCGCTGCTGACCGCCTCGGTCGCCGCAAATCCCGGCCCGGGCGGCCGCCCGGACGACCGCGCCGTGATGCTGTCGCGGTTCTTCGAGGCCGAGGAGGGCCGCGCCGCGCTGGCCCGTGACGGGAATGCGGCCAGCGTCACGGTGATGCAGACATTCGAGCGTGACGGGGTGTTCGTGCTGCGCGCCCGCGACCGCAGTGCGGGGCTGGCGCCGGGGCTGCGCGACGAATACTGGCGGGCGATCTTCGAGGTGAACGGGCGGATCGTGACCGCCTCGGTCATCGGCTTTGCGGACGCGCCCCTGGACGAGGAGGCGGCGCTGGCGCTGCTGCTGGAGTTTGCCGCCCGGATCCGCGCGGCCAGCCCGGGCCCCGAGGACTGACCCGCCCGAATGCGGCGGATTTTCGGCTTTTTCGGCCCCGGCGTTTACCGCAAGGAAACCGCCGCAGGGTTCCTGTGGGCGGGTCGGTAACCCGCAAAGCCTTGGTCAACGATGTTTGGTCCCTCCGTCTCTCTGGTCGACAGTTTGCTGTTTCGCCATGCGCTGGCCGCATGGGGGCGGGCGGCCGAGCGCGCGGAGGATCTGGATCTTGCCGGATTGCGGCCGCTGCGGGCGCGCGCCGCCGCGCTGCGGCTCCGGCTGGACCGGGTGATCCATGCCGCGGATCGGCGGCTTGCCCGGCCCCCCGCCGGGACAGGGGGCGCGCGCCGTCCGCTGGGCTGTGACTGGGACTGGCGGCCCGCGATGTTCTGCGGCCCGCTGGATCCGCCGGGCGTCGCGGCACCTGTCAGCGGCACCGCCTTCACGGCCGAGGCGCGGGTGTTCCACGATTGTCCCCATGCCGAGCTGGGCCTGCGCCGGATCACCGGACCTGCCGCGCCGCATGGGCTGTGCATCGAGGTGTTCCGCTTTGCCGGCAGCTTCCTGTCGCTGGCCATCGACCTGCCGCAGGCGGCGGCGGATGGGCTGGGCCGCCGCCACCTGATCCGGCTGGACAGCGTGATCGAGACCGAGCGGCCGCTGCCGATCTTTGCCCGCCTCAATATCTGCCACGGCCCGGACTTTGCGCAGCTTGTCCGCGCGATCCCCCCTGATGGCCCTGCGACGGTGGTCGAGTTCGACCTTGCGCTGACCGGGATCGACGCGCGGGGGGTGGGGCGGATGTGGCTGGACCTGATCTTCGAGGCGCCGCAGATGAACCGCATCACGCTGGGCGACATGGTGCTTAGCCGCCGCCCGAGGGCAGAGCCATGATGCATCTGCGCCCCCCGGCCCCGATGCGGCTGACCCCCACCCGGCTGCAGGCGGGGATATGGGAGGGGGTGCTTGAGGCTGGCCCTGCCGCTGTCCCGCCCGATATCGAGGCGCTGCATCAGGGCCGTCCGCTGCCCGGCCTGCGCCTGACCCCCGATCCCGGCCGCCCCGGCCGCTATGGGCTGGCCCTGCCGATCCCGGCGGAGATCCTGTCCGATGGCGTCCAGACCTGCATGATTCGCGACCGGGCGACCGGCGCCATACTGGCCAGTTTCGCGATCCTCGCGGGCCAGCCGCTGGATCACGACCTGCGCGCCGAGATCGAGCTGTTGCGCGCCGAGCTTGACCTGCTCAAACGCGCCTTCCGCGCACATTGCGTCGAGGCCACATCGCCGCCCGGCTGACGCAGGGTCCCACGTGACAGCGCGCCGCCGCCGCGCCACTCTCGCACGGGGAGGACCGCATGACCGATTTTCCGCATCTTCTGGCCCCGCTCGATCTGGGTTTCGTGACGCTGGGAAACCGCGTGCTGATGGGCTCGATGCATACCGGGCTGGAGGAACGCGGCGACTGGGACAGGGTGGCCGAGTTCTACGCCTTGCGCGCCCGGGGCGGGGCCGGGCTGATCGTGACCGGCGGCATGGCCCCCAATCCCGAGGGCGGCGTCTTTCCCGGCGCGGCGGGGCTTTATACGCCCGAGGCTATCGCCAACCACCGCCGGGTGACGGACAGGGTGCATGACGCGGGCGGGCGGATCGCGATGCAGATCCTGCATGCGGGCCGCTATGCCTATGGTCCCGATTGCGTCGCCCCCAGCCCGATCAAGTGGCCGATCTCACCCTTTGCGCCCCGCGAACTGGACGAGGCGGGGATCGAGAAACAGATCGCCGACATCGCCACCGCGGCGGCCCGCGCGCGCGAAGCGGGCTATGACGGGGTCGAGGTGATGGGGTCGGAGGGGTATTTCCTGAACCAGTTCCTTGTCACCCACACCAACCGGCGCAGCGACCGCTGGGGCGGGTCCTACGAGAACCGGATGCGCCTGCCGCTGGAGGTGGTGGCCCGGGTGCGCGCGGCGGTCGGCGCCGATTTCATCCTGATCTACCGGCTGTCGATGATCGACCTTGTCCCCGATGGGTCCAGTTTCGACGAGGTGGTGGACCTGGCGCAGCGCATCGAACAGGCGGGCGCCACGATCCTGAACACCGGCATCGGCTGGCACGAGGCGCGCGTGCCGACCGTCGCGACCTCGGTGCCGCGCGCGGGATTCGCCTGGGTCACGCGGAAGCTGATGGGAAGGGTGGGGATCCCGGTGATCACCTCGAACCGGATCAACACGCCCGAAACCGCCGAGGCGCTGCTTGCCGAGGGCGTGGCTGACATGGTCTCGATGGCGCGGCCCTGGCTGGCGGATGCCGAGTTCGTCGCCAAGGCCGCGACGGGCCGCGCCGACCAGATCGCGCCCTGCATCGCCTGCAACCAGGCTTGTCTCGATCACACCTTTTCGGGCAAGGTCGCAAGCTGCCTTGTCAATCCGCGCGCCTGTTTCGAGACAGAACTGCGCTATGCGCCGACCGACCGTCCGAAGCGCATTGCCGTGGTGGGGGCCGGACCTGCCGGGCTGTCGGCGGCGCTGGTGGCGGCCGAGCGGGGGCATCATGTCACGCTTTACGAGCAATCGGACCGGATCGGCGGGCAGTTGACCCTTGCCGCCCGCATCCCCGGCAAGGAGGAATTCCGGGGGCTACTGGCCTGGTATCGCCGGATGCTGGAGCTGCACCGCGTCGATCTGCGCCTGTCGACCGCGCCCGACGCCGCCGCGCTGTCCGGGTTCGACGAGACCATCCTTGCCACCGGCGTCCTGCCGCGCGATCCGGGGCTTCCCGGTCAGGATCTGCCCCATGTGCTGGGCTATGCGGATGTGCTGGCCGGGGCCGCCCCGGTCGGTCCGCGTGTCGCCATCGTGGGGGCGGGCGGCATCGGGTTCGATGTGGCCGAGTTCCTTGTGACGGGCGACAGCCCCACCCTGCATCCCGAGGAATGGCGTGCCGAATGGGGCGTGGCCGACCCGGCGGAGCATCGCGGCGGGCTGGCCCCCGATGGACCGCGCCCCGCACCGCCGCTGCGTCAGGTGACGCTGATGCAGCGCAAGCCCGGTGCGCCCGGCAAGGGGCTGGGCAAGACCACGGGCTGGATCCACCGCGCCGCGCTGCGGATGAAGGGGGTGCGCATGCTGGGCGGCGTCGCCTATCGCCGGATCACCCGGGAGGGGATCGAGATCGTCGAGGAAGACAGCCCCCGCCTGATCGCTGCGGATACCGTCGTGCTGTGCGCCGGGCAGGAGCCCGAGCGCCGGCTGTCGGCCGCGCTGAGCGCCGCGGGCCTGGCCCATCACGTCATCGGCGGCGCGGATGTCGCGGCCGAGCTGGATGCCAAGCGCGCCATCGACCAGGGCGCAAGGCTTGCCGCCAGCCTTTGAGATCAACGCCTTGCGCGCCCGTCCGGGTTTCCCGGGGCGTGACGATGGCCCCATCATCCCAGTATTGTCGAGCGGCTTCCCAATTCCTGCCCGAATTGCGTTGGATTGTAACGGTCAGTGCGCGGGAGTGACCAAGGATGTTCCGATGGACCGACTGACCGAGATGGAGGCCTTTGCCACGGTGGTGGATCAGGGCGGCTTCACCGATGCCGCCAAGAAGATGGGGATCTCCAAATCCACCGTGTCCAAGCATGTCTCCTCGCTCGAGGCGCGGCTGGGTGCGCGTCTGCTGAACCGCACCACCCGCCGCGTCAGCCCGACCGAGATCGGGTTGGCCTATTACGACCGGGCGCGACGGGTGCTGAACGATGCGGGCGAGGCCGATGCGCTGGTGACCTCGATGCAATCGGCGCCGTCGGGGCTGTTGCGGATTTCGGTCGCGACCGATTTCGGGGTCAATCACCTGTCGCCGCTGCTGGGCGATTTCCTGCTGCAATATCCCGACATCACCGTGAACATGGTGCTGAACAACCGCTATGTCGAACTGATCTCGGAAGGGTTCGACATGGCGATCCGGGTGGGCGAACTGGAAGACAGCACCTTGCGCGCCCGCAAGCTGGCCGAGACCGCCAGGCGGATGATCGGGTCGCCCGGCTATTTCCAGAAATTCGGGCGCCCGCAGAAGATCGACGATCTGAACGAGCACAAGCTGTTGCACTATTCCAACCAGGCCAGCGGCAATGTCTGGAAGATCACCGCGCCCTCGGGCGAAAAGCGGCAGGTGCGCACTGCGGGCTGGCTGACGGTGAATGACGGGCAGTCGCTGCTGAACGCGGCGATCTCGGGGCTTGGCATCGCCTATCTGCCGAGCTTCCTGTTCAGGGACGCGCTGGAAAAGGGTCTTGTCGAAGAGGCGATCCCCGGCCTGCCGGTCGAGAAGCTGGGGATTTACGCGGTCTATCCGCCGGGGCGCTTTACCCAGCCCAAGGTGCGCGCCTTCATCGACTTCCTTGTCGAACGCTTTTCGGGCGAGGATGCGGTCATCTGACCGGGCGCCGCCGCGCTATTCCAGCGCGGTGACGATCGCCTCGACCCGGCGGTTCTGCATCCGGCCCTCTTCGCTGCGGTTGCTGGCCACGGGGGCCAGAAAGCCCGCCCCGGCCGCGGTGACGCGGGCGGCGGGCACGCCCAGCCGCTCGACCAGATGGGCGCGGACCGCCTCGGCCCGGCGGCGCGAGAGCGCGATATTGCCCTCCAGCGCGCCCACCGCGTCGGTATGGCCGACCAGCATCAGCGTCAGCCCCGGATTGTCGGCCAGATACTGCGCCAGCGCCTGAAGCGAGGCGATATCGCCCCCGTTGAGCGTTGCCGCGCCGGTGTCGAAATCCAGATCGGGCAGGACCGCCCGGCCGTCGCGATCCAGCCGCGCGGCCAGATCGTCCCCGGCCTGCGGCGCCTCGGCCCGGGGGGCGGTCTCGGGCGCGGCGGCCGGGCGTATCCGCGTCACCTGCACAAAGCCCCGCGTGCTTGACCGGCTGACCATCAGCGTCGCGTATTCCGGCCCCGCCCGGGTCAGCCGCCGGGCCGAGAGAAAGCGGAAATCGCCCAGGTCCACATGCATCGCGGGCGCCGGCAGCGTGTCGGTGGCAAAGCGGAAATCGAACCCGCCGCAGGTCTCGGCCGCGCAGTCGAGGATCGGCAGGAACCCGTCGGCCAGCAGACGGTCGCGCAGGGGCGCGAGGATCTGCATCGTGGTCCGGCCGTCCAGCGATTCGTGCCAGGCCCGACGGGAGATCGCGCCCTCGGCCACGATCACGGGCACATGGGTGCCATCGTATCCGCCCACCGGGACCGCGACCGTGCCGAGGGCCACCTGCTCTTCCGCGGTCGCGGTCGCGCCCTCGGGTGGGGCCAGCGCCGCAACCGCGCCCGGGGCGAGCAGCGCCGCCAGAACCACTGCCAGACCGTGAAATCTCATCTATGGGCGCCGTGATAGGCCGGGTTCGGCTCCATCCCGCTGGCCGAGGCGATCCGGTTCGACATGTTGAAGAGGCCCGCGACCGCCGCGATGTCCCAGATGTCCCGGTCACTGAAGCCCTGATCGCGCAGGGCCTGGCGGTCGGAGTCCTCGATCCTGTGGCTGTCCTCGGTCAGTTTCGCGGCGAAATCCAGCATCGCGCGTTGACGGGCGTCCAGCTTCGCGGTGCGGTAGTTCATCACCATCGCCTCGCCCAGCGCCGGATCGCCCGACAGCTCGCGCACCGCCGCGCCATGGGCGACCTGGCAATGCCAGCAGCGGTTGATCGACGAGACTACCACCGCGATCATCTCGCGTCCCAGCTTGCTCAGCCCGCTGGGTCCCAGCATCAGGTCGTTATACATCGCGGTGAAGGCGTTCAGCTTGGCGATGTCGAAGGCATAGGCGCGCAGCACATTGGGCACGAGGCCCAGCCTTTCGGCGCAGATGGCGAAATATTTCCGCGTCTCGGGCGGCAGCGGATCGACCGGCGGCAGGTCGAGGGCGGTGGAAAGGTCGCGGTCCTGGGTCACGGCTGGGGCATTGGCGTCGGTTTCATTCGGTAGTGATACTGTCCTACATCCCGCATCCCCAAGGAAGCATAGAGCGCGCGTGCCGCCGCATTCGCCTGGGTCACCAGCACGACGATCTGGTCCGCCCCCTGATCCTGTGCCCAAAGTGCTGCTGCCCGCATCATGTTGCGGGCCGTGCCCTGCCGCCGA
Organism: Rhodovulum sp.; assembly: GCF_011048875.1. Lineage (NCBI taxonomy): Bacteria > Pseudomonadati > Pseudomonadota > Alphaproteobacteria > Rhodobacterales > Paracoccaceae > Rhodovulum > Rhodovulum sp. The sequence goes on along the minus strand of NZ_DSDD01000144.1, from coordinate 4,722 downwards.
TGCCCCGGCGCCACGGCCATGGCATGCACGAAGCACAGCCCGTCATGGATCGCGGCAAAGCCCGCCCCGGCGGCGCGGTCGTTCTGGCGGCCCAGCAGGGCGGTTTTCGGCCCCGTGACCCGCGCCATGACCGCGCGCCGCGCGGCGCCGATGCCCAGCTCTGCCCACAGCTCGTCCATGATCGCCAGCGGTTCCCAGACGGTGAAGGCGGTCACCGGCGCGGGCGGTTCGGCGGCAAGCGTGGCCACCGGCGCGGCGAGCATCACCACCGGATCGACCACCGTGTAGCCATGCGCCGCCAGCAGCGCGTCCAGCACGTCCTCGCCCGGCCGCACCATGACCAGCGGCACCTGGTCCAGCGCCGCCATCGCGGCCTCGGCCTTGGCCAGATCGGCCCCGTTGACCGGCCCTTTCGCGCTGGCCGCCGAGACCCGGTTGCCGCCGCCTTGTCCCTCGCGGATGCGGAAGGGGCCGACCTGGGTCACGGAGGCGGGTGGCCAGGTGGCCTCCTGTGCCGCGAACAGCCGGGCGGGCGTCACGCGACCGCCTCGGGGAAGAGCGCCGACAACTGCCCCATGGCGGCGTCGATCCGGGCCCCGTCGGTGCCCCGGATCACCACATTCGTGCCATAGACCCCGTCCCGCACGAAGGGGTAGGATCCGATCGAGAGATCCGCGAATTCCTCGGCCAGTCCGCACAGCGCGCCCGCGATGTCGCCCTCGGCGCGTTGCAGCGTCAGGCTTTGCGACAGCAGCGCATCGCCCCCGGTCAGCGTCGGCAGCACGCCTGCCACCATCGCCTGAAAGATCGAGGGCACGCCCGCCATCACGCAGACATTGCCGATGCGAAAGCCGGGTGCTGCGGAAATCGGGTTCTCGATCAGGCTGGCGCCATCGGGGATCCGCGCCATCCTGAGCCGCGCCTCGTTCAGATCGCGCCCCATCCGGTCGCAATAGTCCTGCATCAGGGCGCGGGCATCCTCGCGCACGTCGATGCCGACGCCGAACGCCTTGGCCACTGCATCCGCGGTGATGTCGTCATGCGTCGGCCCGATGCCGCCCGAGGTGAAGACCGTGTCATGGCCCGCCCGCAGCGCGTTCAGCGCCTCGACGATGCGGGGTTCGATATCGGGCACGATCCGCACCTCGGCCAGCCTGATGCCGTGCTTGACCAGTTCGCCCGCCAGGAAATGCATGTTGGCATCGCGGGTCCGCCCCGAGAGGATCTCGTCGCCGATCACCAGCATCGCTGCCGTGGGATTGCCCATGCCTGCCCTCCTTTTCCGGCCTTCGACATCGGTATAGGAGCCTGCCTTGCGGTTTCAAAGCCCCCTCGCGCCCGGCGCGCCGGTCCGCCGCGATTGCACGCTCTGGCCTTTGGCGTCGCTGCGGCTTATCTTGCCGCGCGAGAAGCCGAGGAGAAGCCATTGGACGACAGATCGCGCGACCGCCGCACCCGGGACAATATCCGCCTGTACCACCCCGAGGATTTCGCCGGGATGCGCGCGGCTGGTCGGGTGGCGGCGGAGATTCTGGACGAGATCGTGCCGCTGATCCAGCCCGGTCAGCGCACGGGCGAGATCGACCGCGTGATTACCGAACTGGTCGGGAAGAAGGGCGCGACCTCGGCCACGATCGGCTACAAGGGGTATCGGCACGCAAGCTGCATTTCGGTCAATCATGTCGTCTGCCATGGCATCCCCGGCGCCCCGATCCCGAAAAGCGGCACCGAGACGATCTCGAAGGACCTGGAAAAGCGCCGCGCCGACGATGTGCTGATGGATGGCGACATCCTGAATGTCGATGTGACCGTGATCGTGGATGGCTGGTATGGCGACTCCTCGCGGATGTATGTCGCAGGCAGGCTGGGCCGCAAGGCCGAGCGGCTGATCGAGGTCACCCATGACGCGCTGATGAAGGGGATCGAGGCTGTCCGCCCCGGCGCGACCTTCGGCGATATCGGCCACGCCATCCAGACCTTTGTCGAGGGGCACCGGATGAGCGTGGTGCGCGATTTCTGCGGCCATGGGCTGGGCCGGGTGTTCCATGCGCCGCCCAATGTGCTGCATTACGGCCAGCCCGGCACGGGCCCGAGGCTGGAAGAGGGGATGTTCTTTACCATCGAGCCGATGGTCAATCTGGGCCGCCCGGAAACCGCCGTTCTGGCCGATGACTGGACCGCGGTCACCCGCGACAGGATGCTGTCGGCGCAGTTCGAGCATTCCGTGGGGGTCACCGCCACGGGGGTCGAGATCTTCACCCTCTCGCCCGCCGGTCTCTTTCACCCCACCTATCGCTGAAGGCCGCCCCCTGTCCCGCGCCGATCCCGCCCTGGATCCTCGCCCCGCAGGACCGGCCGCAGGAGACAGCCCGCCATGATCCATGCCGACGCGCCGCATCACCGTCTTGCCTGGCGGCTGACGCCCGCCCGCTGGGCCGTGGCGATCCTGTCCGTCCTGGCCATCGTCCTTTCGGTCTGGCACCTGGAATCCGAACGCGCGGGCATCCTGATCGAGCCCGTGCCCGGCACCGGCAGCACGCCCGCCACGGTCTACCGGCTGCCCGACAGCGGCCCGGCGCCGGTGGTCATCGTCTCGCACGGGTTTGCCGGATCCCGGCAGCTGATGCAGGCAAGTTCGTTGACGCTGGCCCGCGCGGGCTATGCCGTGGTCGCCTTCGACTATGAAGGGCATGGCCGCAACCCGGTGCCGATGTCGGGCGATCTGGACAGCCCCGAGGGCACCGCGCTGCTGCTGATGGCCGAGACCGGGCGGGTGATCGACGCCGCCCTTGCCCAGCCCTGGGCCGACGGGCGGGTAGCGATCATGGGTCATTCCATGGGCAGCTATATCGCGATCCGGCAGGCGGTGGTCGATGACCGGCTGGCCGCCACGGTCGGGGTGTCGATGTCCAACGATTCGATTACGCCGAGCGAACCGCGCAACCTGCTGATGATCCAGGGCGCGTGGGAGGGGCGGCTGATCCCCGATGCGCGCGCGGCGCTGGCGCTGGCCGATCCCGACGCCGAATTCGGTGACACCGTGGGCGATCCGGCGCTTGGCACGGCCCGCCGCGCGGTGCTGGCGCCCAATGTCGAGCATGTCGGCGTGATCTGGTCGCCCGCGATGATCGAGGAGACCCGCGCCTGGCTGGATGCCACCTTCGGGCGGCAGAGCGACGGGCCGGCGGCGCGGATGGGCGGCTGGATCGCGCTGCTGCTGAGCGGCATCGTCGCGCTGGCCTGGCCGCTGGCGCGGTTGCGCGAAAAGACCCATGAGCCGCGCCCCGAACCGCTGTCGCGCAACCGCTTCCTGGTGGTGGCGCTGTTGCCCGCGCTTGTCGTGCCGCTTGCGCTTTCGCCGGTCGAGACGCAACTTTTCCCGGTGCTGGTGGCCGAATATCTTGCGCTGCATTTCGCCGCCTATGGCGCGCTGGCGCTGGCGCTTTTGTGGTGGTGGGGCGAGTTGCGCTGGCCCGGCCGGGCCGAGGCGGGGCGTATCCTGATGCTGGCCGGGCTGGTGGCCTTTTACGGCATCTGCGTCTTCGGGCTGGCGATGGATCGCTATGTCACCAGTTTCTATCCGATCTCGATCCGGCTTGCGATCATCGCGGCGATGGCGCTGGGCACCGTGCCCTACATGCTGTCGGATGCGCTGATGGTCGAGGGCGGGCGCGCGCCGCTCTGGCGCAGCCTGACCGCGCGCGGGGCCTTCCTGATCTCGCTGGGGATTGCCACCGCGCTGGATTTCGAGCGGCTGTTCTTCCTGCTGGTGATCCTGCCGGTGGTGCTGCTGTTCTTCCTGCTGTTCGGGATGATGGGCGGCTGGATCGGCCGGGCCACGGCGCGGCCTGCGGGGGCGGGCATCGGGCTGGGCGTGTTCCTGGCCTGGGCGCTGGGCGTGACCTTCCCGATGTTCCAGGCGGTCTGAGCACGCGCCCGCATCCGCCGTTGCGGTTTGGGTATTTTCGCCAAGAAGAAGACAGGGCGCGGGGCCTCAGCCCGACATGGCCCGCAGCGCGGCCAGTCCCGAATCGGAGAGGTCAAGCAGCCGGGCGAGGTAATGTTCGCGTGCGGCGAAGCCACGCTCGCCGGTGCCCGCAAAGGCATCCTCCATCGCGTCGATCAGCCGGTTCAGGCGGCGCTCATGCAGCCCCGGCGCCGCCTGGACCGGGTCGGCGATAACGCCAGCAAAGGCCGCGGCCAGTGCGCCCGAGGCGAACAGCCCGAGCGCCACGCCCGCCATCAGCAGGGGCGAGGCGGCGGCCGGGACCAGGCCGTACCAGGCCGACCCCATCAGCCCGCCCAGCGGAAAGGCGGCAATCGCGGCCTGCTGCGCGAGCACCGCGGCCAGCCCCGGCGCCAACGACAGCATGCCCGGCGTCAGCGCGTGGAACGCGAAAGCCCCCGCCCCGAGCGCGCCCAGCGCGGTCGTCACCTCGGCCATCGCGCTCCGCGTGCCGCCATATTCCGACAGCGCCCCGGCGCCCAGCCGCGCCAGCACCAGCACCGGCAAGAGCAGCATGTTGGCCGGGGCCCTGAGGATGCCCCAGCCCAGCGCGTGGCGGTGCAGCGCCACCGTGCCGCGCAGGCTGAATCGTTCCCGCACGAAACCCGGCACCCGCGCGCGGCGCTGGACGAAATAGGCGCGGGCGGCGGCGATCAGCGCGGCATCCGTTTCCCCCGTCGGCCCCGCCATGCCCTGGTCCGGGCCGGGGTTCCGGC
>NZ_DSDD01000448.1:0-18053 GCF_011048875.1 Rhodovulum sp. | reverse complement strand
GGGCGGGGAACACGCAATGGAAGGCTACAAGCGCTACGCGATCTATTTTGCGCCGGAACCCGGTCCGCTGGCAGAGTTCGGCGCGGCGTGGCTGGGCTGGGATCCGCTGGCGGGAACGACACGGACGCCGCTCCGGCTGCCGGGCCTGCCCTGCAAGATCACCGAACTGACCGAAACGCCCCGCCGCTACGGGTTCCATGCCACGATCAAGCCGCCCTTCCGGCTGATCGAGAGCAGCGATATCGCGCTTCTGCACCGTTCGGCCGCGGCGCTGGCGGGACAGTTGAAGCCGGTGCTTCTGGACGGGCTTCGGATCTCGCGTCTGTCGGGCTTTCTGGCACTTACGGTTCGGGGCGACAGCCGCGCGCTGTCGGCGCTGGCGGGCAGCGTGGTCGAGGCGCTGGACGGGTTCCGCGCGCCCCCCCTGCCCGACGAGATCGCGCGCCGCGACCCCGACCGGCTGAGCGTCCGCCAGAGGCGGATCCTGGAACGCTGGGGCTATCCTTACCTGATGGAGGAATTCCGTTTCCACCTGACGCTGACCGGCCCGCTCAAGGACGCGGAGGCCGACCGCACCCGCGCGGTGCTTTCGCCGGTCTTGCAACCGCTGATCGACCGGCCGCTCAGGATCGCAAGCCTGTGCCTGTTCGGCGAGGCCGAGGACGGGCGCTTCTACAACCTGCACCGCTATAGCCTGTCGGGCTGAGGCGCGGCGATCATGGCCGGACTGCCCTGGCCGCGCGCATGCGCGCCTTCCGGCGGCGCATTGTGGGTGCGGCGGCGGGGCCGGATCCCCGCGCGCCCCGGCCGGATGCGTCGTCGCGGCAATGCCGCCAGTCTTCGCAAGGGCGCAGGGGATCGACGTTTACGAAATGTCGTTCCCCAGCGGGTCGATCAGCTTCGACGAATCAACCGGCGTCAGCACGCCCGCGATGGCCTGCACAGCCCGGGACGCGCGCCATGCGGCATCGGCCCCTCGCGGCCGACGAACGCACCAGATCACCGGGGACGGCCAGCGCCGTCAACGATGTGCGGCCCGACATCCGCTTTGTCCGTTGGGCGAGACCGGCGAGGTTGCGGGCGGCGGCTTTGGTCATCGTGATGCCGCATTCGCCGGGAACATGGTGGGTGCATCGGCAAAGGAGGCCAGCCATGCTCGACCGGATCGCCACGATCAGCTTCGACCAGATCGCGCTGAGTTTGCTGACGGTCGTCCTGCTGCGCGAGGGGATGATCCTCGTGCTGCCCGACAGCGTCGCTGGCCCGGGGGGCTGGCTGATCGACACGACGCCGGAACGGGGCGAGGAATAGGCCCGTCGCGCCGCGCCCTGCGCGCCGCCCGATTGCGTGACGATGTTCCGTGGCCCGATGTCATACCCGCGATACAGAGACGGATTATCCACAGGAGTCACAGCTGTTTCGAGTCAGACGATGTCGCATTATCTGCCCCCCTTGCGGTTCACCGGCGCAACCATCCTGCGCGACGAAGAGATGCAGCGCCGCTCTCTGTCCATTGCCGATGGCCGGATCACCCGTGGCCCGCTGCCCGAGGTGGACCTTAGGGGCTATCTGATCCTGCCCGGCATCGTCGATCTGCATGGCGACGCCTTCGAGCGTCATATCGCGCCCCGGCCCATGGCGCCCTTCGCACCAACGGTCGGTCTGGCGGCGACCGACCGCGAGGCGGCGGCGAACGGGGTGACCACCGCCTGGCTTGCACAGGGCTGGTCCTGGGAGGGCGGGCATCGCAGCCCGGACCGGGCCGAGGCCCTCATGGAGGCGCTGGACGCCTATCGCGGCCAGATGTTGACCGATCTTCGCCTGCAAATCCTCTGCGAGACGCATATGGTCGAGACCGGGCAACGCCTGCTGGACGCGATCCGCCGCCACCGTATCGGCTATGTCGTGTTCAAAAACCATGTGGACGACGCCGCCGAAACGGCGCGCACCCGGCCCGACCGGCTGGCGCTGTGGGCTGCGCAAGCCGGGCAACGCCCCACGACCTACCGGGAACGGATCGCCGCGGCGCATGAACAGGCGGGCGAGGTTCCGCGCCACCTGTGCCGTCTGGCCGATGCCTTCGACGAGATGGGCGTTCTCTACGGTTCGCATGACGACCCCGATGGCGAAACGCGCGAGCGCTTTTCGATGATCGGGGCGCGGATCGCCGAGTTCCCGCTGACCCGCCGCGCCGCCGCGGCGGCCAAGGCGATGAACGATCCGGTGCTGCTGGGCGCACCGAATGTCGTGCGGGGCGGGTCGCAGGCGGGCAATGTCTCGGCGCTGGACCTGATCGCGCAGGGGCTGTGCGATGGGCTCGTGTCGGATTACTATTACCCCGCGCTGACGCATGCGGTCTGGCGGCTGGTCGACAGCGGCCTGATGGACCTGCCCCGGGCCTGGGCGCTGATCTCGGAGCGGCCCGCCGCGATCCTGCGCCTGCCCGATCGCGGGCGGCTCGATCAGGGACGCCGGGCCGATCTCTGCGTCGTCAATTCAAGGACACGCGCGGTCGAAATGACCGTGGCGGGGGGGCGACTGACCTATCTTGCAGGCGAGGCTGCGCACCGGCTCGCCAACAGGCTGCATCATAGCCTTGGTATGGCCGCGGAATAGGCCCCGAGGGTCGTGCAGTCGCGATCTTGTCGTCTTCCGATTACGCCTGCGTCATATTTGGCATCTATCATCAGGCATATTCTAAGGGCCGGTGGTGACATCGGTTTTGACATTTCGCCGCAAGGCAACCGTGCATTGAAGACCGTTTCTTGATCGGTTTCGGGGACGGCTTGCGGGCCGTCCCCTTTTTTCGGAAAGGGATGGTCCGGTGCGGCGCTCAGGATGGCTTTCATCGGGGCGGATCCTGCCGCGGCCGAGCAATCGGGGCCTCATGCCGGACGATGGCGCGCCGCTGAAGCGCCCCTCGCCAGCGGACCCGTTGATTTCCCGCGGCCGTTTGGAGGCAAGGGTTCGGGATGAAGGGCCGTCCGGCCGCAACGCGATCCTTCCGGCTTTCGCGCAATTTGTGACTGTGCCCGGGCGGTTGCCGCTTTCCCTTCGATGGCGCATGCTCGCGCCCTGATCAATGGCGAGAGGATGCCGCCCCATGGACCGATTCACCCCCGGCCCCACGACCGAACGGCAATATCGCGATGCGCTGGGCTGTTTCGCGACCGGCGTGACCGTGGTGACGGTCGCGGCCCCGGCCGGGCCTGTGGGCATCACGGCGAACAGCTTTTCCTCGGTCTCGCTCGATCCGCCGCTGATCCTGTGGTCGCCCGCCCGCGCTTCGGCGCGGTTCGGGGCGATGACCGGGGCGGACCGCTTTGCCGTGCATGTGCTGGGCGCGGGCGAGATCGCCGTCGCGCAACGCTTTGCCCGGTCGGGCGACGCGTTCGACGGACTGGCGATGGAATGGGCCGAAAGCGGCCCACCCCTACTGGAGGAGGGCTGGATCGCACGGTTCCTGTGCACCCGCGTTGCGGTGCATGAGGCGGGCGATCACGCCATCGTGGTCGGCCGGGTCGACGAGGTCGTCCGCCGGGAAGGCCCGCCGCTGATCTTCGCAGGCGGCGCCTATGGGGATTTCAGCCCCACAGGGTAAGGGGCGGCGCGGTCAACCGCGCCGCATACCGGGCAGTCAGCCGCCGCGAGCCAGGACGCCATCCCCCTCGCCCACCGGTTCATTGCCGGTCATCAGGTGAAAGTCGTTCGGATTGGCGTCGTTCCAGCCGAAGCGGACCGGTGCCTCGTTGCGCAGGTGTCCAGCATCACCGGCATCTGCTGGAAGTCCAGATAGCCGTGGACTCGCCGGCCATAGGTGGTCGGCGCCGAGGCATCGGGCAAAGGCCCGCTTTTGCGAACGCCCCCCCGCTTGGAAGCCCGGGCCGTTCAACTGGATCAGACCGTAATAGGCCGGTCCACCGACCGACGCCTTGCAGGTCTCGATTTCATACCATTTCCAGGCCATGTCAGGCTATTCTGCGCGTTTTCTCAGCTTTCGGCTTCGCCCACGGGTTCGAGCTGGGTGGTCACCGATCCGGTGGTCGAGTTGCCATAGACCGGATCCTCGTTGCGCAGGATGTCGATCACCCGCGCGAAGTTCTCGGCATTCATCTAGGGCGTTTCCTCGCGCTTGTTCTCGAAGGTGGTGAAGTAGAACTTTCCCATGCCGATCTTGGGATCCCGGAGGGCCTGGGGCCCGCTGAGCTTGGTCCAGCCGGTGGTTCCTTGTGCATGATCAGGCATGTCTGCGTGACCATTGTTCGCGTGAAATCGCGATGATGGTTCGCCACTCCTCCGGCATGGCCGGAGCGCACCCGTTCCCCGCGGGGACAGGCCCCGCGGCCACGTCCCGGCCCACCGCACGAATGTCCGACCCGCCGGGTATTCAGAGGCTCGCGCGAACGACCGGGCAATGCATTGACGGGCATCATGGGAGAGGTGACCGGCCCGGCAACCGGGCCGGATCGAGCGGTCAGTCGGGTCGCGGCCGGTTCACGTTGAGGCTACGCTTGAGACGCCTCAACGAGGACGGTGTCATCCCGAAATAGCGCGCCATCTCCTGGTCGCTGAGGCCATAGCCGGTCATTGCACGCAGGGTCGCATCCGGCATCGGACCCAGCTTGCCGAGAATCAGCGCATGATCGTCGAGACAAGCACGGCACAATGGCCGTGCCCCTGGCTTGCTTGTCTTGGTCACGTTCCTCGCTTCTCCCCGAACCAGTCCCTCTCTGCGGGATTGTATCACGATTCTCTCCCGGTTGATCCGGGATTCCCCACGAGGCCAACCATACCACAGTCCGGCCCACCGACGGCATGCGCCGCGTGGACGGGGATGAACGCGTGGCAAGATGCCGCCTAGCCGCGGCGCAGCGCGGGCCCCACCCGAGGGCGAGGCCCGCAAATCCGATGCGTGAACGGATCAGCCGAACATGTCTGCGGCGATCCCCGCATACCAGCCCAGGCTTTCCTCGTAGGTCAGCTTGCGCAGGTCGGCATCCTCGCCGGTCTGGCTGATGAAGCCGTCCACCTTGGCGATCATCTCGTCGGTCGGTGCATAGGAGGCCCCCACCTTCACCCCGTCATCGGTGTCGATCAGCGACCAGCAGGTATTCGAGTATTTCGCCGGGAAGGCGTTGGACCCGGTCAGCGCCGCGCGCACCTGCATCGCCGCCACCTTGGCATGGCTGTTGGCCGAGAAGCCCGATTTCGGCATGTCGCCCGCGATGGCGGCATCGCCCAGCACATGGATGTCTTCGTCCATCCGGCTTTGCATCGTGGCGGGCACGATGGGGCAATAGCCGTTATCGCCCGTCAGCCCCGCCAGTTCGGCGATGCGGCCGGCCTTCTGCGCCGGGATCACGTTGCACACATCGACGGTTTCGACCTGACCGTCGATATCGACCTCCATCGTCTCGGGATTGACCGAGAAATTGCTGCCGCCGAAATCCGGGCCGATGCGCTGGATCATGCCCGGATAGTACTTCTGCCACCCTTCCTCGAACAGCGCCTGTTTCGAGAAGCTCGCCTTGGGATCGACGATCAGGATCTTGGCGGTCGGGTTCCGCTCGCGCAGCACATGGGCCACCATCGAGATCCGCTCGTAGGGGCCGGGCGGACAGCGGAACGGGTCAGGCGGGGCGATCATGCAGAACACGCCGCCCTCGGGCATCGCCTCGATCTGCGCCTTCAGAAGCTGGGTCTGGCTGCCCGCCTTCCAGGAATGCGGCATCCGGTTCTGGGCCGAGATGTCCCAACCGGGCACCGAGCCTTCGACGAAGTCGATCCCCGGCGCGACGATCAGCTTGTCATAGGCGAAGGCATGGCCGCCCGCGGTGGTCACGGTCTTCGTGTCCCGGTCGACGCCGACCGCCCAGTCATGCACGACATTGATGCCGTAATCCGAGGCCAGCTTGCCATAGCTGTGCCCGATCGAGGCCAAGTCGCGGAATCCGCCGATATAGAGGTTCGAGAAGAAGCAGGTGTAATAGGTGCGGGTGGGCTCGATCAGGGTAACGTCGATCGCACCCTGGCTGTCCTTGGCGATGTAGCGCGCCGCGGTCGCGCCGCCCGCCCCTCCGCCCACGATCACCACGCGCGGCCGGGCCTGGCCGATCAGAGGCGTGGCCGACAACGCAGCGCCGAGCGCGAGGCTCGTGCCGAGAAAACTCCGTCTGTTCAGTGTCATGTCGCTTTTCCTCCCTGGACATGATCGCGCGTTTCCATTGTCGCGATGGCGAAGGCCCGCTAGGGCGTGAGCGAGCCGAAATAGGCGGCAAGCGCGGCGATCTCCTCGTCGGAGAGTCGGCCCGCCATCATCTGCATCACCGGATGGGGCCGGAGCTTCTGCTTGTAGGCATGCATGGCCAGCACGAAATCCCGCTGCGGCCAGAGCACGATGGACGGGATTCCCTGATCGGAGCCGTCGCGCTGATGGCAGGTGGTGCATTCGCTGGAGAGATACTCGCCATAGGCCATGTCGCCGACGATGGCGAGCGTCTCTTCCGACAGCATGGGCAGATCGGCGCGCGCGGTCGGCGCGGCCTCGGGGATGTTCGAGGGCCGGTCCGAGAAATCGCGCAGGAAGGCCAGCAGATCGGCGCGCTCGCGCGGATCCTCGAGCCCGTCAAAGCTCATCCGGGTGCCGGACACCAGGACCCGCGGATTCTCGATATAGGCGTCCAGCGTTTCCAGCGTCCAGGTCAGCCCGCCGCGCCCCATCCTCGTCATCGAGCGCGAATAGGGAAAATCGGAGATTGCCCCGGCGCGGCGGCCGAAGATGCCGTTCAGCGGCGGGCCGATGCCGATCTCGGCCTCCGGGCCGATCTGGTGGCAGCCGCTGCAGAAGACCCAGATCTCGGCCCCGCGCCCGGCATCGCCGATCGCCTCTGCCCTCGTCTGGGAATGCGCCTGACCGACCCCGGACAAGGCCAGTGCAAGACCAAGAAAAAGAGCCTCCCTCATATTCAAATACTGCGATAGATCACGGGACCGATCAAGCGAATCGTTCCGCAAAAGCGGGCTTTCGCTGACCTTTTATCGTTCGAAAAAATCAAACTGTTCCAGTTCGTTGCAGCCGACCGGCCTGCCGCAGCACAGCGCCCGCGCCGCTACCAGACATCGGGATCGATTCCCCGCTCGCGCAGCGTGGCGAACTTGTCCTGAAGATAACGCGGGAACGGCTGTGCCCGGTATTCCCCGGTCGCGACATATTCCAGTGCAGAAAGGTAGTGGAACGGCTTCAGATAACCCGGCAGGCGGAACGCCTCGGCCTCGGCCCGGCTGGCCGACCCGGCCGCTTCGGCGGGAAACAGCACCGTGGTCGGGGTGAAGTTCACCGTCCATTTCGCAGCCAGCGCGCGTTCCTCCAGCGTCTCGCCGTCGAAATCCAGAAGCCTTCGCGCGCCCCAGAGGTCAAGCTGGACGACGTCGAAATGCGCCGTCAGGAAATCGGCGAGCTCTGGGCGCGCAAAGTTTACCGCATGCAACTCGCGGCAATAGGGACAGCCGGCCTGCTCGAACAGGACGATCAGCCCCCTGCCCCCTGCTGCGGCCTCGGCAAGATCGTCGCCGAGTTCAAGGAAACTGTCCAGAAACCACGGCTGCTTGTAGAGCCCGTCATCGCCCAGCGTGACGGCGCGCACGGGATGGGCCAGCGCAAGGGCGGCCCCGCCCGCAAGGATATCGCGGCGTGTCGGCATGTCGTCTTCCCTTTCAACGGAGTCTAGTGCGGAAACGCTATCCGTCCAGCGCCAAGAAAAAGCGGCCCCCGGAGGAAGGGGGCCGCACGCCGGTCCGGGAGGGGGGACCGGTCAGCCGGATACGCCTGGCCGGGCGCGCCGGATTTGCCTACATGTCGGGCGTGACGTTCAGTATGGTTGCCCGCATCGTGATCTCCACGCTGTCCTTGCAGTCGGTCATGCAGGGCTCGCGCACGAAAAGCGGCAGTTCGACCTCGTCACGGTCATCCGGGATGAAACCGTCGGCATTGGGCATCTGGACGTCGAGGAAATTCTCGTTCGACAGCTCGAAATCGTCGTCCACCAGGAAGTTGGAATAGAGAATATAGGCGACGATGGCATAGACCTCGTCGGGTTCGAGCACTTGCGCGCCGCCGAAGGGCATCGAGCGGTAGATATAGTTCCAGACCGTCGAGAGGTATGGCCAGTAGGATCCGACCGTCTTGACCGGGTCGGCATCGCCCAGCGTACCCTCGCCACCCGCAAGCTGCGGCCAGTTATCGACACCTTCAGCGAATTCGCCATGGCAGACCGCGCAATGGAACGAGAACAGGTCCTCGCCATCGGCCACGGTGCCGGACCCGACCGGCAGGCCGCGCCCGTCGGGCATCGCCTTGACGTCCCAGGCGGCGATCTCTTCGGGCAGCGCGGGACGGCCGAGGCCCAGCCTTTCGGCCAGCGCAGGGCCAGCGCCCAGCGTCACGGCCAGCACCGTGCCGATGGCCAGATCACGAAACCTCGACATTTTCTGCCTCCCCGTTCGCCTTGACCCACCAGGTCTGGATACAGTTGTTGTGGTAGACCGAGTTCAGCCCCCTGATCTCGCGCAACTCGTTCTTGGTCGGCTGGACATAGCCGGTGCTGTCCATCGCCCGGCTTTGCAGCAGCATCTCCGAGCCGTCCCATTCGATATCCAGGTAGAACCGCGTCAGCGCCATGGGCTGGCCGGGTTGGGCCAGCCGCGCGACCTGCCAGCTCTTTCCGCCGTCGATCGAAACATCCACCCGCTGGATCGCGCCCCGCCCCGACCAGGCAAGCCCAGTGATGACCAGCGGACCGGGCCCGTGGGTGATCGGCGATTGCGGGCTGGGCGAGGTGACGACCGACTTGGCGTCCATCACCCAGGTCCATTTGCGGCTGACGCCATTGGCCAGCGTATCAGTATATTTCGAGGTCTCCTCGCGGCTTTCGACCGGGCCGTCGGTGACCTCGATCCGGCGCAGCCACTTGACCCAGAGGTTCCCCTCCCAGCCCGGCACGACAAGGCGCACCGGATATCCATGCTCCTTGCGCAGCGCCTCGCCATTCGCCTTGAAGGCGACAAGGCAATCGTCCAGCGCCTTGTCCAGCGGGATCGAGCGGCCGTTCGACGAGGCATCCGCCCCCTCGACGAAGATCCACTTGCCCTCGGTCCTGATGCCCGCCTCGTTGAGCAGGGTGCGCAACGGCACGCCGGTATATTCCATGTTGTGGATCATGCCATGGGTGAACTGCGCGCCGTTGAGCTGCGCACCCGCCCATTCCATGCCGGTATTCGCCGCGCACTCGCAGAAATAGACGTGGTTTTCCCGCGGGAAGCGTTCCAGATCCCAGTAGGTGAAGACCAGCGGCGTGTGCACCAGCCCGTTGATCATCAGCCGGTAGTCTTCCTTGGGCAGGTCGATGGCACCCGAATGGTGCCGCTCGAAGGCGCAGCCCTGCGGCGTGATCGTACCGTCCAGCGCGTGGATTGGCGTGAAGTTGATCGACGAGATCACATCGGCCGTCAGCCATTCGACATTGCGCCGAACCACGTCGGATTCGTAGTCGATGGGCAGCCCATAGGGCGTGGCATCCACCCCCTCGCCGAAGCCCTGAGCCCAGGGCTGAACCTCGGTGATCAGCGGATCGGGTTCTTGCGCTGCCGCGCCGCCCGCGGCCAGCGCGCCCCCCGTGGCAAGCCCCGCCTTGAGAAAGCCACGGCGGCTGGTCGTGGGTGTCACGGCACCTGTCATCGCTGCACCCTCCTGCTGGTCTGGTCTGAAAATCCTGCTCATCTCGTCCTCCCGCATCTCAGGCACCGGTCACCTGGACCGACATGTTCGGGTCGACACTGACCGTTCCCTTGCGTCGGATATAGGCTTCGACCACGTCCCAGATCGGCGGACCTTCGGTGCCCTCAGTGACGCTGGCCCAGCCCGAGACGACATAGGTCCTGGCCGGGTCGATCGCCTCGCCGGTCTTCAGCAGGGTCATGTTCGTGATCCGGCTGCCCCGCGGTTTGGACACGTCGATATGATAGCCCATGCCACCCACCCGAACCATGTCGCCGCCCTGCTGGTAGTAGGGGTCGGGGTTGAACAGGTTGTCGGCCACGTCCTCGAGGATGACGTGCAACATCTCGCCGCTCATCTCGGACCGGTAGGCGTTCGGATAGCTCATCGAGGTGACGTTGAAGACATCCTCGCGGGTGATCGGATCGCCGGGGACCAGGCTCGGCCCCCAGCGGAAGCCGGGGCTCAGCGCGATATCGGCCTCGCGTTCCTCGATCAGCGCGTTGCAGATAAGGTCGTCCCAGGTGCCGTTGAAATTCCCCCGCCGGTAAAGCAGGCTGTCGGTGGTGCCCAGCACCTCTTCCAGGTCCGCTTTGTAGGGCGCGCGCTCCGCGTCGATCAGCGCGGCGACCTCCGGGTCGGGGGCGATCACGTCCGAGAAGATCGGGATCAGCTTGTGGCGGAAGCCCAGCACCCGGCCGCCCTGCACATCGAGGTCCAGCCTCGTGACGAACTTGCCGTTCGAGCCCGAGGCGATCAGCAGGGTCTGGCCGACCAGCACCGGTTCGGGCAGGGCGTCATGGGTGTGCCCGGTCAGGATCACGTCGATGCCCGGCACGCGGGCGGCCATCTGGCGATCCGTGTCGAAGCCGTTATGCGACAGCACCACGACCAGATCGGCACCGGCCTCGCGCACCTCGGCGACAACGGCGGCCATGCGTTCCTCGCGCACGCCGAAGGACAGGCCGGGGAACATCCAGCCCGGGTTGGCGATGGGCATGTAGGGGAAGGCCTGGCCGATCACCGCGATCTGCGCGCCGCCCCGCTCGAACATCTGGTAGGGTTCGTAGGCGGGTTCGTCCCATTCGGCATCGAAGATGTTGGCGCCGAGGAAGGGGAAATCCAGCCCCTCGACGATCTCGTTCACGCGGTCGACGCCAAGGGTGAATTCCCAGTGGCTGGTCATCGCATCCGGTTTGAGCCGGTTCATCACGTTGACCATGTCCTGCGCATTCGTCTTGAGGCAGGTATAGGACCCGTGCCAGGTGTCGCCGCCATCCAGAAGCAGCGCCTCGGGCCGGTCGGCGCGGATCGCGTCAAGCACCGTCGCCACCCGGTCAAGCCCGCCCATCCGGCCATAGCCCCTGGCCAGCGAGACGAAATCCACATGGGTCAGCGCATAGGCTTCGGGCGTGCCGGGCGTGATGTCGAACATCTTCAGGAAATCTTCGCCCGTGACATGCGGCGGCTTGCTGGTCGCCGCGCCTACGCCAAGGTTGATCTCGGGTTCGCGGAACCAGATCGGCTTGAGCTGGCCATGGATGTCGGTGATGTGGATCAGCGTGACATTGCCGAAGGTGTCGAATTGCAGCAACTGGTCCTGGCCCAGCGCCTGCTGCGCGACGAGTTTCGCCCAGTTGCCGATACCGGAAGCCCCGTAGACAGCCGAGGCCGCCACCGCCGCCTGCAGGAAATCTCTGCGTGAAATCATCGTCTCAGCATCCTTTCTGGCAAGTTCCACACATTCTCACATGCGCGAAACTGAATATTTCAGGCCGAAAAAAAACCCGCGCCAGCCGACCGGCGCGGGTTTTCGGTTTCAGTTGCGGACCGCGGGGCCCTCGACCGACAGACCGTTGCCGCGCGAGGCGACGTAAAGCTCCAGCGCCACGAATTCGGGCAAGCCGATGTCGAAGGGCACGCCGCGGGTGTCGCGCATGCAGCCTTTGAAGCGGTCATGCACGGCGATGAGCCTGGTGTTCTTCAGCCGGTAGGTCGGGAAGCCGTTGGTCATCCCCATGCTGAGGTGGTCGGCCCGGATGTAGTTGTCGTAATTCTCTTCGTGGCAACTTGCGCAAGACAGATCGAGTTGCCCGACGCGAGTATAGTAGATCTCCTTGCCCTTCTCCCACATCTCGCGGGCCGGGCCGTCGATCGCCACGTTCATCGGCAGGCCGCGCGAGACGGAGGCGATCAGAGCGGTCATGTTGACCATGTCGCTGCCGATGTATTTCCACTCCTCGGCGCCCATCCGGTTGGTGCGGCAATCGTTGATCTGCATCTCGATCGTTCGCACCTCGCCCGCGCTTTCCACCCATTTCGGATAGACCGCGCGCACGCCCCGCATGCCTTCCTCGACCGTTCCGTGGCAATCGGCGCATGATTTACCTGCGCTGCCCTCGGCGGTTTCCCAAGTCTCGATGGCCATTTCAGCGGCGCTGAGGCCCGGATTCTCGAAATCATCCATCTGCAACGCCTGGGTTTCCCGCGTGCGGAAGGTCCAGCCAGACCGGATTTCGGGCAAGGCACCCTCAAGATGCGCAGGGGCTTCGGCGCGGGTAATGATCTGGATCTCGTCATTGATCACCAGCTCCGCGTCCGGGTCCGCCGCCGCGGCCCCGGCGAGGATCGCCAGGCCCGCGGAAAATGACGTGGTCAGCCTGATCGGCGCGGTATTCATGCGTTTCCCTCCCTTGAAACGACGATGCGCGTCAGGCGACCGTGATCGACTGGACGTCCTCGTAGACCGATCCGTCGTCGTCGTACCAGGTGAACTTCATGTCCCCCGTTTCCGGAACGATCGCCTCGAACTCGAAATACGGGTTGGTCGAGATCGCCGGCGCCAGATCCACGTCGATCACGTTCTGGCCGTTGAACTCGACAGTGAAGCGATTGATGATCGACCGCGGGATCAGATTGCCATCGCTGTCCTTGCGCTGACCGGATTCCATCCGGTGGCTGATCAGCGTCTTGATTGTCACGGACCCGCCCGCCGACGCCGTCTTCGGAACCCGCACGCGGGGTTTGACATCCTGTGCCATGTCCTGTGTCCTCCTTTATCCTCAGCCGCCGCAGCCGCCGATGGTGACCTTCACTTCATTTGCCGCCTGAACGAAGCTGCCGTCGCCCATCCGGGCAATGGCGATGACATCCTGCGTACCGGCCAGACGGACGCGCGTCGCTGCCTTCTGCTTGCCGGCCAGCGGGCCGAACCTGAAGGTGGCCACCTCCGGGGTCGGGTTGTTCGAGGCCAATACCAGGATTTCCTCGGCGCCGGGGGCGTCGACCTCGATCGGCACGGTGTTGCCGTTCTCGGCGATCTCGGGTGTGGTCAGCGTGATCCCGCCCGACCCTACCTCGGCACCGCCCGTGAACGCTGCGATCTGCTCGTCAATCGCCGCGCGGGCCGCCCGGGTCGGCAGCATCAGAGCAGCGGCGAAGCCTGCGCTGATCGCGATTGCTCCTCGTCTCGTGAATTCCATATGTCGACTCCTTTCTGCTGTCGGATCGCCCATGTCGGACACCTAGTCGGTCAGCGTCATCAGGTAGGCCACCGCATTCTCGATTTCCTGCGCGGTCAGCAGCGGCCCTACTTCGCCCTCAAGCGGCTTGGTGGTGAAACCGTCCGCGATACGGTTGAACCCGTCCACCTTGTAGAAGGACGGCATGACCGTGCCCTCGAACACGTTCTTGGCATTCACCAGAATGCCGCGGATCATCGCCTCGGGATAGCGCGAGGCCACACCATCTAGGGTTGGTCCCACGTTGCCGTGGAACGGCACATCAGCAAGATCCGTCGCCGCATGGCAGGCAACGCAATTGGCATTTGTACGGTTCGACATCAGCTTGCGCCCCGCCTCCGGGTCGCCGGGCGTATCGGTCAGGGGCGTCGCGACATAGCCAGACTCGTCAAACATGACGTCCAGAGGCGCCACCTCTGCCGCATGCGCAGACGTCAGGCCCGCCGCAAAGCCGAACACGCCCAGTGCCACCTTTCTCATTTCAAAGAATCCTCCCGCATCTTCTCCCTGACGAGAAAGGTAACGGAAGTGCACCATCGCATGCAACAACGAATTAGGTTTTTTGCATATGGCAAATTCTCAGGGATTTCAGGCGCTTCCGTGAAGAATAACTCATATTGGTGATGTCAGTTTTCACCTTCGGCGAGAACGCGCGCAACGTATTTCTGGAAATGCTCGTCGCCTTCGTAACCCTTTTCCAGGACCCATTGCAGCAAGGCCCGCGTGGTGCCCTTGCCGAAGGCGCCCGGCATCGTTGCGACCGCCGCCTGCCCCGCGGTGCCGCTTTCGGGCGCCTTTTCCGGCATGAACATCAGCGTCGGCGTGAACACGATGCCCCAGCGCGAGGCCATGTCCTTTTCGGCGCGCGTCGTGCCGTCCAGATCGGTGACCTGGACATCCCCGAACAGGTTCATCTGCACGACGAAATAGTTCTCGCGAATAAGCGCCTCGATCCCGGGATCTGAAAACACCTCCTCGTGCATCTTGGTGCAGTAGATGCAGCCGCGCTGTTCCCAGATGACCAGCATGCGCTTGCCCTCGGCATTGGCCTCGGCGATATCCTCGGACATGTCCTTGAACGTGTCGCGCAGCCAGTCGGGCTTGTGCAGACCGTCATCGCCAAGGGGTGGCCCGGCCAGCACGGGCGCCGCAAGCGCCAAGAACCCGGCGGCAAGAAGCGTGGTCAGTCTCATGTCTTTCCTCCCTTTCCAGAGTGTCAGCCGATCCGCGAGAACCACGGCACATGATCGATCATGAACTGCGCGATATAGGCCACGGAATTGGTGGCGATCAGCACAGCGAACAGGATCAGCATGCCGCCCATGACCTTCTCGACATGGCCCAGATATTTCCGGTTGCGCTGCATCCAGCGCAGGAACGGCCGGGCAAAGGCCGCCGCGATCACGAAGGGCAACGTCATCGCCAACCCGTAGACCAGCAGCAGCGCGCCGCCCTTGACCACATCGCCCATGCCGCTGGCCACCATCAGGATCGCGGCGAGCGCCGGGCCCACGCAGGGCGTCCAGCCGAAGCCGAAGGCCAGCCCCATCAGATAGGCGCCCAGGATCGTCGTGGGTTCGGCCTTCGATTCGATCCGCGCCTCGCGATAGAGGAACGGAATGCGCAGCACGCCCAGGAAATGCAGCCCGAACAGGAACAGGATCGCGGCGGCGACATAGGACAGTTCCTGCCGCCAGGCGGCAAAGCCCTTGCCCAGCGCCGTCGCCCCCATCCCCAGCAGCACGAAAATCGTCGTGACCCCCAGCGCGAAGAAGACCGCCGAGACGACCAGACGGCGCACCGCGCCCGCGGGGATATGATCCTCGCTGCGCAACTCGCTCATCGAGATCCCGGCCATGTAGCACAGATAGAAGGGCACGATCGGCAGGATGCAGGGCGACAGGAAGGACAGGATGCCCGCGATGGCGGCGCCGCCGAAGGAAATGTCCAGCATCAAGGCCCTCCCTTGCCGTGGATGCGAAAACACATTACGATCTTTATATGTAGCGGGGCGGCCGCAAATGAAACGAGTATTTCCCGCATTGCTTTGCGCGGGGCTTTTTGCTTCCGCGCCGCTGGGCGTTGCGCGCGCCGAGCTTGTGCTGGCAATGTTCGAGCGGGCGGGCTGCATCTATTGCAGGATTTGGGACGACCAGATCGCACCGATCTGGCCGCGGACGGCCGAAGGCGCAATTGCGCCCCTGCGCCGGATCGACCTGGACCGGCGGCTGCCCGACGACATCCGGCTTGCCAGCCGCCCGGTCTTCACGCCGACCTTCGTGCTGTTGCGCGACGGGGTGGAGGTGGCGCGTCTGGAAGGCTATCCAGGGGAGGATTTCTTCTGGGGGCTGATCGGGGAGATCCTGCGCAAACAGCCAGAATGGGCCGAGAACGACGAAAAGGGAGGAGTCGAGGGATGATGAGAACGCTGATTTTGACGGCGGCGCTGGTGCTGCCGACGGGGAGCGCGCTGGCGGCCGAGGATGCCTTTGTCGAGTTCCGGACGCTCAAGCCGGAACTGGCGATGCAGGCGGCGATGGCCGCGATGGAGCATTGCCGGGGCGAGGGCTATCAGGTCGGCGTGGCCGTCACGGACCGCTCGGGCACGCTGCAGGCTTTCGTGCGCGACCGCTTCGCGGGCGCCCATGTCGAGGAGACCGCCCGGCGCAAGGCCTGGACGGCGGCCAGCTTTCGCACCAGCACGCTGGAGCTGGGCGAGTTGACCGCGCCGGGCACGATCTATGCCGGAATCCGCGATCTCGACCAGGCGCTGGCGCTTGGCGGCGGGGTGACGATCGAGCATGCAGGCGCCATTGTCGGCGCGATCGGCGTCTCGGGCGCCCCAAGCCCCGATCTCGACGACACCTGCGCGCGAGAGGGCATCGCCACGATCGAGGAAACGATGGGCTTCTGAGGAAGCCGCAGGAGGCCAATGGCAGCAGACATCGCCCATAGCGGCACGCATGATCCGGAAGAAGGCGGCCTTCCGGTCAAGGACATGGTCCAGCATGCACAAACCGCATCGAGCTTTCTGAAGGCGCTCTCGCATGAGGGACGGCTGATGATCCTGTGCCACCTGACCACCGGCGAGAAATCGGTGACCGAACTGGAAACGCTCCTCGCTTCGCGCCAGGCCGCGGTCAGCCAGCAACTGGCCCGGCTCAGGCTCGAAGGGCTGGTGAATTACCGGCGCGAGGGCAAGGCGATCTATTATTCGCTGGCCGACGAACGCGCCCGGCGCGTTCTGGAGTTGATGCACGACATGTTCTGCAACGCACAGAACCCGCCGCCGCGTCTGGTCGGCGGACACGTAAGAAGATAGGATCCGGGGCCGCACCAATCACGGCCCGGGGCGGGGAGGACGGATGGACAGCATTCCCGCAGGCGCCTGGGCGGCGCTGATCGGCCTTGTCACGGGCTGCATCCTGGGCCTTGCCGCCCGGCTGGGTGATTTCTGCACCCTGGGCGCGGTGGAAAGCGCAGTCTATGGCGAGGACCAGCGGCGGCTCAGGACGTGGGGCGTGGTGCTGGGCACGGGCATCGCGGCAACCTTCCTGCTGGCCGGGACGGGGCGGATCGACCTCTCGCTGACGCCCTATCATTCCATCGCCTGGAACCCACTGGCCTCGATCCTGGGCGGCGGGCTTTTCGGTTATGGCATGGCACTTGCAGGCAATTGCGGCTTCGGCGCGCTGGCGCGCTTCGGCGGCGACCTGCGCTCGCTGGTGGTGGTCGTCGTGATCTCGATCATGGGTTTCGTCACGCTGTCGGGGCCGCTTGCGCCCCTGCGCGACTGGGCCTTCCCGCAGGAACCCTCCGAGGGCATGCAGGGCATCGCGCATCTGCTGGGCGGGCTGTTCGGCCTGCCGGTGCTAGCCGTCGCGCTGGCCATCGCGGCCGGTTTCATCGCCTGGGGCGTCGTGCATGCCCCGCTCAGGGCCGAGCCGCGCCGGATCGTCTGGGGCATGGCGGTGGGGCTGTCCATTGCAGGCGCGCTCTGGGGAATGAGCCATCTGAACGAACTCAGCTTCGGCGCGGTCGAGGTCGAGGGCCATACCTTCACCGCGCCGCTCGGGCGCACGCTGATATGGCTGATGACCGCTTCGGCGGGGGGGCTGTCCTTCTCCGTGGGCTCGGTTCTGGGCGTGCTGCTGGGCGCCTGGCTCGGGTCATGGCATAAGGGCAGCTTCCGTTGGGAGGCCTGCGAGGACCCGCGCGAGCTTGGCCGCCAGGTGGGCGGCGCGGCGCTGATGGGCATCGGCGGCGTGGTCGCGATGGGCTGCTCGATCGGCCAAGGCGCGACCGGCTTCTCCACGCTGGCCTATTCGGCGCCGGTGACGCTTATGGCGATCTATGCGGGCGCGTTCCTGGGGCTAAAGCGCCTGATCGCCGGGTTCCAGCCCGATTGAGCGCGCCTGCCCCCCCTGCCGGTCGGATCGACGCCATCGACCTGGCCCGGACAGTGGCTCTGGTCGGGATGGGGCTGTTCCATCTGGTCTATGACCTCGAGATGTTCGGCCACCTGCCCCCCGGCACCGCGGTCACCGGCGGCTGGCGCATCCTGTCCTATGCCGTCGCCGGGTCCTTCCTGTTCCTTGCCGGGGTCAGCCTGCAACTTGCCCACGGGCAAGGGCTGCGCTGGCGCGCCTACCTGCGCCGCCTCCTGACGATCACCGGGGCGGCGGGCCTGGTCAGCCTTGGCACCTGGGTCATGTTCCCGGCCAGCTTCGTCTATTTCGGCATCCTGCATTCCATCGCCG
>NZ_DSDD01000291.1:0-18131 GCF_011048875.1 Rhodovulum sp. | reverse complement strand
GGGGCGAGCAGGGCGTGGCGCTGTTGCAGACCTTTCAGCCCGAGCATCCGGTGATCCGCGCGATCCTGACCGGCGACGAGGAGGGGTTCTGGCGGGCCGAGGCGGCCGAGCGGCGCGCGGCGGGGATGCCGCCCTATGGGCGGCTGGCGGGGATCATCCTTTCGGCACCCGAGGCGCGGGCAGCCTTCGATCTGGGCACCCATCTGGCGCGCAACGATGCGGCGCTGCGCCGGATCGGCGCGCAGATTTACGGCCCCGCGCCCGCACCGATCGCGCGGATCCGCGGCCGCCATCGGGTGCGGCTGCTGGTCAAGGCGGCCAAGGGCGCGCCCCTTCAGGCGGCGATCCGCGACTGGCTGGCCCCCGTGAAGCTGCCCGCGCAGGTGCGGCTGGTGGTCGATATCGACCCGCAGAGCTTTTTCTGAGGGCGTGCCCCGGGCGCGCGGTTGATGCGGGCGGGTGCAAGGCGGTAGACAGCGCCTGAGCCTGCCCGGCCAGCGGTGCGGGACGGGCAGGCGGGGGCGGCGATGACGGGCGAACTGGTGATGATCCTGGGGCTGCTGGTGGTGGCGCTGGTGCTGTTCGCGCTGGGAAGGCCGCGGATGGATGCGGTCGCGCTGATGCTGGTGGCGGTGCTGCCCTTTACCGGCGTCGTGTCGGTGCCCGAGGCGCTGTCGGGCTTTTCCGACCCTTCCGTGATCCTGATTGCCGCGCTGTTCGTGATCGGCGATGCGCTGGTGCGCACGGGGGTCGCGCAATGGATCGGCGACCGGATGGTGCGGGCCGCGGGCGGGCGCGAGACGCGGTTGATCGCCTTTCTGATGCTGGCCGCGGCCGGGCTGAGCGCGGTGATGAGTTCCACCGGCGTCGTCGCGATCTTCGTGCCCATCGTGCTGCGTATCGCGCGTGCGGCGCGGGTGGCGGTGGGGCGGCTGATGATGCCCCTGTCGATGGCGGCGCTGATCAGCGGGATGCTGACGCTGGTCGCCACGCCGCCCAACATGGTCGTGAACGCCGCGCTGGTGCGCGAGGGGCATGAGGGATTCGGGTTCTTCGCCTTTACCCCGTTCGGATTGCCGATTCTGGTTCTGGCGATCCTTTACATGCTGGCGGTGCGGGGCTGGCTGACGAGGGGGGAGGACGCGCCGCCGCCGCGCCGTCTGCGGATGCGGGATCTGGCGGCGAGCTATGCCCCGGACGGGCGGCTGGCGCGGTTGCAGGTCGGCGCGGGCTCGGTGCTGGCGGGGCAGAGCCTGGATGCGCTGGACCTGCCCGCGCGGGCCGGGATCACGGTGGTCGCGATCGAGCGGCGCGGGCGGCTGGGCGCCGAACTGGTCGAGCCGGTGGCGGCAACCCGGCTGCAGGCGCAGGACATCCTGTGGCTGGGCGTGGTCGGCGAAGGGTTCGACGCGGCGGCGTTTGCCGCGGGCAACGGGCTGAACCTGCTGCCGCTGAGGGGGCGGGATCTGGCGCGGCCGGGGCGGGAATACGGGCTGGTCGAAGCGATGGTGCCGCCCGGGTCGGCCTTTGCCGGTCGTTCGCCTGCCGCGGCACGGATGCGCGAGGTGCTGGGGGTGTCGGTGATCGCGGTTCGGCGCGGGCAGGAGGTGCTGCCCGGTCCCGCCCCGGACAATGCGCTGCGCGAGGGGGACACTCTGCTGCTGGCCGGGCCGTGGCGGGTGATCCGTCCGCTGGCCGGGCAGCGGCGCGATCTGGTGCTGCTGGACCTGCCCGAGGAGGCGGAGGAATTCGTGCCCGAGCGGCGCCGCGCGCCGATTGCGGTGGCCGTTCTGCTGGGCGTGGTGGCGGCGATGGCGACGGGGGTGGTGCCGAATGCGCAGGCCGCGTTGCTGGGCTGTCTGGCGCTGGGGCTGTTCGGGGTGATGGACACGCGGTCGGGCTATCGGGCGATCAGCTGGCAGACGCTGGTGCTGATCGCCGGAATGATGCCCTTTGCGCTGGCCTTGCAGCGCACGGGCGGGGTCGATCTGGTGGCCAATGCGGCGCTTGAGCTGATCGGGCCGGGCGAGCCGCGGCTGCTGCTGGCGGCGCTGTTCATCGCGACGACGACATTGAGCCTGTTCATCTCGAACACGGCGACGGCGGTGTTGATGGCGCCCGTCGCGCTGGCGATTGCGCAGGGGCTGGGCGCCTCGCCCTATCCGTTCGCGATGTGCGTGGCGCTGGCGGCCTCGACTGCGTTCATGACGCCGGTCTCTTCGCCGGTGAACCTGCTGGTGCTGGCGCCGGGGGGATACCGGTTCATGGATTTCGTACGGATCGGCACGCCGTTCACCCTGGTCACGCTGGTCGTGTCGGTGACGCTGTTGCCGATCCTGCTGCCGCTGGGGATCGCGCCCTGAGGCCTAGAGGCTTTGCGCCAGCGCGGTGCCCAACTTGGTCACGATCTCGTCGATATGGGTGTCTTCCAGGATGAAGGGCGGTGCCAGGAGCACATGGTCGCCCTGCCGCCCGTCGATCGTGCCGCCCATCGGGTAGCAGATCAGCCCGGCCTCGAAGGCGGCGGCCTTGAGGCGGGCGTGCAGCTTGCGGGCGGGGTCGAAGGGCTGTTTCGTCTCGCGATCCGCGACGATTTCGAGCCCGAGGAACAGGCCCCGGCCGCGGATGTCGCCGATATGGGGGTGCTGGCCGAAGGCGTCCTTGAGTGCGGTGCGCAGGCGGGCGCCCATGGTCCGGGCGCGGGCAACCAGACCGTCATCGGTCAGCCGCCCCAGCACCGCCAGCGCGGCGGCGGCGGCGACCGGGTGGCCCATATAGGTGTGGCCGTGCTGGAAGAAGCCGGAGCCTTCGGCGATGGCGTCATGGATCGCGGCGGTGCACAGCATCGCGCCGACCGGCTGATAGCCCGCGCCCAGCCCCTTGGCGATGGTCAGGATGTCGGGGGCGATACCGTCCTGGGTGCAGGCGAACAGCGTGCCGGTGCGGCCCATGCCGCACATCACCTCGTCCAGGATCAACAACACGCCGTAAGTATTGCAAATCGCTCGGATTCGGCGGAAATAGCCCTCGACGGCGGGCACCGCGCCCAGCGTGGCGCCGACGACGGGTTCGGCAACGAAGGCCAGCACGGTTTCGGGGCCGAGGCGGAGGATCTCGGCCTCCAGCTCGTTGGCGACGCGCTGGCCGTAGTCGAATGCGCCTTCGTCCTCGGCCTGGCCGCGATAGGCGTAGCAGGGCGCGATATGGGTGGTCTCGATCATCAGGGGCGCAAAGGGTTCGCGCCGCCACATGTTGCCGCCGGTGGCCAGCGCGCCCAGCGTGTTGCCGTGATAGCTTTGCCGTCTTGCGATGACCCGGTGGCGGGCGGGCTGGCCGGTTTCCAGCGCGTATTGGCGGGCGAGTTTCAGCGCGGCCTCGACCGCCTCGGACCCGCCGGAGACGAGATAGACCCGGTCCAGCCCCTCGGGCGCGTGCGCGATCAGCGCGTCGGCCAGCCGCTCGGCGGGGTCGGAGGTGAAGAAGCCGGTATGGGCAAAGGCCACGCGGTCGAGTTGCGCCCTGATCGCCGCGGTCACCGCCGCATCGGAATGGCCAAGGCAGGACACCGCCGCTCCGCCGGATCCGTCGAGATAGCGTTTGCCAGTCGTATCAACGAGATAGACGTCGTCGCCGTGGTCGATGACGGGCAGGCGGGCGCGGGAGTTGCGGGGGAAGATGTGGGACATGGGGGCTTTCGGACGCGAGTCGCGGGGAATGGTTCACCGCAAAAGTGAAACAGACGTTTCAGGAATTGACAACGCGCAAAACGGTTGAAACGTTATGTTTCAGCGAATCTGACAGGGGTGCGGATGCCGGACGGTCCATCCATCGAGGACAAGATCGCCGCGGAATACGGCAGGCTCAGCGCCAAGCTGCGCGATGCCGCCGATTACGTCGCGGGGCACCCGGTGGATGTGGCGACGCGCTCGCTGCGCGCGATTTCGGCCTCGTCGGGTCTGGCGCCGGCGACGTTCTCGCGGCTGGCACGCGCGCTGGGCTTTGCCAGCTACGAGGAGATGCGGGAGCTGTCCCGCAACGCGGTCGGGCGGCGCTATGTCAGTTTCTCCGAGCGGGTGCGCCGCTTGCAGGCCGATGCTGGGGCGGGCGAGCGGCCGCCCTTCCTGATGCGGCAGGCCAGCGCCTGCGCGTCGAATATCGAGGCGATGACCCGGCTGATCGACCCCGACAGGCTGGAAGCGACGGTCGAGCGGCTGCATGGCGCGCGCCAGGTGGTGCTGTTCGGCGCGCTTGGCTCGACCGGGATCGTCGAATACATGGCCTATATGGGCAATTACCTTGCCGCGAACTGGCGGCTGGCGGGACGGATGGGGGCGTCGCTGGCAAGTGCGATGGCCGACCTGACGGCGGCCGATGCGCTGGTCGTGCTGACCAAGCCGCCCTATGCGCGGCGGTCGATCCTGGCCGCCGGGATGGGGCACGAGCGCGGGGCCTATGTGGTGGTCATCACCGATACCCATGCCTGCCCGGCGTTGAAATGGGCCGATCAGGGTTTCATCCTGCCCTCGGAAAGCCCACATTTCTTTTCGTCCTATGCCGCAAGCCTGGTGCTGGCCGAGACCATCATCGGGATGATGGCGGCCCGGGCGGGGCCAAAGGCCAAGGCCCGGATCGAAGAGGTGGAAGAGCGCGGTCACAGCCTGGACGAACTCTGGAGCGCGTGAGCGAAGACCAAGAAGCAAACCAAATCCAACGAAGGGAGTATCCTTGATGCTTGCAAAGCTGAAACTGACCGCGGCTGCCGCCGCGCTGAGCGCGATGGCCGCCCCCGTGGCCGCCGAGGAATTCATCACCATCGGCACCGGCGGCGTGACCGGCGTCTATTACCCCGCGGGCGGCGCGATCTGCCGTCTGGTCAACAAGGACCGGCGCGAGCATGGCATCCGCTGTTCTGTCGAATCCACGGGCGGGTCGGTCTACAACCTCAAGACCCTGCGCGCGGGCGAGCTGGAATTCGGCGTGGTGCAGTCGGACTGGCAGTTCCATTCCTACAATGGCAGCTCCGAGAATTTCGAGGCTGACGGCCCGTTCGAGGGGCTGCGCGCGGTCTTTGCGCTGCATCCCGAGCCGTTCACCGTGGTCGCCCGTGCCGATGCCGGGATCGCGAATTTCGAGGATCTCAAGGGCAAGCGGGTGAATGTCGGCAATCCCGGCTCCGGCCAGCGCGGCACGATGGAAGTGGTGATGGAGGCGCTGGGCTGGACCAGTGCCGATTTCGCCCTGGCCGCCGAGCTGCGCCCCGCGGAACAGAGCCAGGCGCTGTGCGACAACCAGATCGACGCGATGGTCTACACGGTCGGCCACCCCTCGGGCTCGATCCAGGAGGCGACGACGGCCTGCGACTCGGTTCTGGTCAATGTTGCGGGCGAGGCGATCGGGACGCTGATCGAGGAGCGCCCCTATTATCGTCACGCCACGATCCCGGGCGGGATGTATCGCGGCACCGACGCGGATGTGCAGACCTTCGGGGTGGGCGCGACCTTCGTGACCTCGGCCGATGTGTCCGAGGAGGCGGTCTATGTGCTGGTCAAGGCGGTGTTCGAGAATTTCGAGGAATTCACCAGCCTGCACCCGGCCTTTGCCGATCTGAAGCCCGAGGAAATGATCGCCGACGGCCTGAGCGCACCGCTGCATGACGGGGCGGCGCGCTATTACCGCGAAAAGGGCTGGATCGAGTAAACGGTTCTGCCATGATCGACGGGCCGGGGCGCGGATATGCCCCGGCCCCCAAGGCGCGGCAACAGCGCCGGTGAACGACATGCCGCGGCCCGCCCGCGGCCCAGCCGGGAGACGGAATGCCATGGCGAGAACCGGTGGCGGCGGCCGCGCGCTCAGCGAAGAGGAATTGCAACAGCTTGTCGCGGCCTCGGATTCGGGGGCGCGAAACCCGGCGGGCGTGGTGGGGCTGTTCCTGGCGGCGGTGGCGCTGTGCTGGTCGCTGTTCCAGGTGGTGCTGGCCTCGCCGATGGCGAATGTCCTGCTGCCCAGCGACATCATCAACAATTCGCGCCAGATCCACCTGTCCTTCGCGATGTTCCTGGCGTTCTGCGCCTATCCCGCGCTGAAATCGAGCCCGCGGCGCAGCATCCCCGTCCAGGACTGGATCCTCGCGGGTGCGGGGGCGTTCGTCGCGCTTTACGGGGTGTTCTTCTACGACAAGATCGTGCGCTCGGGCGGGTTGGCGGACGATACCGACAAATGGGTCGCGCTGGCGGGCCTCGTGCTGCTGTTCGAGGCGGCGCGCCGGGCGCTGGGCCCCGCGATGGCGGCGATCGCGACGATCTTCCTGCTATATGTCTTCTTCGGGTCAGGCAGTTGGGTGCCCGACGTGATCCAGTGGAAGGGCGCGAGCCTGCAGAAGGCGATGAGCCATATGTGGATCACGGCCGAGGGGGTGTTCGGCATCGCGCTGGGGGTATCGACGCGCTTTGTCTT
Source organism: Rhodovulum sp. (assembly GCF_011048875.1). Classification (NCBI taxonomy): domain Bacteria; kingdom Pseudomonadati; phylum Pseudomonadota; class Alphaproteobacteria; order Rhodobacterales; family Paracoccaceae; genus Rhodovulum; species Rhodovulum sp. The sequence continues at coordinate 11,678 of NZ_DSDD01000291.1, read as the reverse complement.
CCTGTTCGTGCTGTTCGGCGCGCTCCTGGACAAGGCGGGGGCGGGCAATTACTTCATCAAGATGGCGTTTGGCGCGCTGGGGCATCTGCGGGGCGGCCCGGCCAAGGCGGCGGTTGTGGGCTCGGCGGCGACCGGGCTGATCTCGGGCTCGTCGATTGCCAATGTGGTGACCACCGGCACCTTCACGATCCCCTTGATGAAGCGGGTGGGCTTCACGCCCGAGCGGGCCGGCGCGGTCGAGGTGGCCAGTTCGGTCAATGGCCAGATCATGCCGCCCGTGATGGGGGCGGCGGCCTTCCTGATGGTGGAATATGTGGGGATCTCCTATGTCGAGGTCATCACCCATGCCTTCCTGCCCGCGATGATCTCGTATATCGCGCTGGTCTATATCGTCCATCTGGAGGCGGTGAAGCGGAACATGCCCGCGCTGGGCGACCGGGTGGTGTCGCTGGGGCGCACGGTGGGCGGCATGTTCGCCTTCTTCGCGGGCTTCGCGGCGCTGTGCTACCTGGTGCAATATCCCGTGGGCTGGGTCGTGGCGCTGGTGCCCGAGGGGGCGGGCTGGGTGCTGGCGGGGCTGGTATTTGTCGCCTATGTCGGGCTGCTGGCGCTGGCCGCGACCGTGCCCGACCTGGAGCCCGACGATCCCGATTCCGAGGATCTGCGGCTGCCGGTGGTGTCCGAGATCTACAAGAGCGGGCTGTATTTCCTGCTGCCGATCGTCGTGCTGGTCTATTTCCTGATGATCGAGCAGAAATCGCCCGGCCTGTCGGCCTTCTGGGCGACGATGCTGCTGTTCGCGATCCTGGTCACGCAGCGCCCGCTGAAGGCGCTGTTCCGCGGCGGGCGCGAAACGGGGCCTGCGGCGATTGCGGGCTTTCGCGACCTGATCGGCGGGCTGATCGCGGGGGCGCGCAACATGATCGGCATCGCGCTGGCCACCGCCACGGCGGGGGTGATCGTGGGCACCGTCACGCTGACCGGGATCGGGCAGGTGATGGCCGACCTGGTCGAGTTCGTCTCGGGCGGCAACCTGATCCTGATGCTGGTCTTCGTGGCGATCCTGTCGCTGATCCTGGGGATGGGGCTGCCGACCACGGCGAATTACATCGTCGTCTCCTCGCTGATGGCGGGGGTGGTGGTGCAGCTTGGCGCGCAATCGGGGCTGATCGTGCCGCTGATCGCGGTGCATCTGTTTGTGTTCTATTTCGGGATCATGGCCGATGTGACACCACCTGTGGGGCTGGCCAGCTTTGCCGCCGCCGCGGTGTCGGGGGGGGATGCGATCCGCACCGGCTTCACCGCCTTCTTCTATTCGCTGCGCACGGTGGCGTTGCCCTTCGTATTCATCTTCAACACGGATCTGTTGCTGATCGACGTGACATGGACACAGGGGATACTGGTGTTCATCGTGGCGACCGTGGCGATCCTGATCTTCACGGCCGGGACGATGGGCTGGTTCATCACCCGCAACCGTCTGTATGAAAGCGTTGCGCTGATCGTGATTGCCTTTGCCCTGTTCCGGCCGGATTTCTTCGTCAACCGGCTGCAACCGCCCTTTGCCGACCTGCCGCCTGCGCAGCTGGAACAGGTGCTGGACGAGGCCGCGCCGGGCGACGAGATCCGGTTGCGCGTGCGGGGGCCGGATTTCAACACCTTCGCCCCGCGCGAGACCAGCCTTGTCGTGACGGTCGGCGACGCGGCGGGGGGGGCTGCGCGGTTGGCGGCGACGGGCCTGATGCCCGAGGAGCGCGACGGCCGGGCGGTGCTGGACGAGCCGATGTTCGGCACGCCCTATGCCGAGGCGCTGCGCGCCTTCGACTTCTATGGCGGCGAGCCGGTCGAGATCGCAGCGCTGCGCGTGCCGCAGGCGCAACCGCCCAAGGAACTGATCTACCTGCCGACCCTGCTGCTGCTTGGCCTCGTGGCCTGGGCGCAACTGGGCCGGGCCCGTCGCGAGGAGGTTTCCGCATGACTGCTTCTGTCCTGTGTGCGATCGATATCAGCCAGCCCGACACCGATCTGTGCGTGCTGCGCGTGGCCGAGCGGCTGGCCCGGCTGGACGATGCAAGGCTGGATGTCATCACCGTCGTTCCCGATTTCGGGATGAGCGTGGTGGGCCAGTATTTCGACAAGGAATTCCACGAGCGCGCCGTGGCCAAGGCGCGCAAGCTGCTGGACGAGTTCGTGATCGGGGCCATCGGGGCCGAGGCCAACAAGGCCGTCCGCCATATCGTGGCGACCGGCAAGGTCTATGAGGAGATCCTGCATGCCGCGCGCGAGGCGGGATCCGATCTGATCGTGATCGGGGCGCACAAACCAGATCTGCGCGACTATCTGCTGGGTCCGAACGCGGCCCGCGTCGTGCGCCATTCCGATTGCTCGGTCTATGTGGTGCGCCAGCCCTGCTGAACGGCGGCTCAGACGTAGAGCGTGGCCCAGCGGCCCAGCATGTCGGTCTGAAGCCGTCTGGCGCGGGTCAGCCAGCTCCGCCCGCCCTTGGGGCGTTCGAGTTCCTGCGGGCCGAGGCGGGCGCGGCGCGCGGTGTCGGCGGTGAAGATCGCGAAGGCAAGCTCGCGCCCGCCGGGGCTGGTGACATAGCCAGCCAGTGCCGAGACGAAGTTCAGCGTGCCGGTCTTGGCCTGGATCGAGACGGCGGCCTTGCGCGGGCGGCCCCGGGCATCGCGCAGCTCTACCGGCTTCATCAGCGCCTTGAGCCGCGCCTCGGGCGCGACGGCGGTCAGCACGCGCACCATCTGGGCCGCCGAGAGGCGCGAGGCGTCGCCAAGGCCCGAATGATCGACGAAATGCGGGCCATGCGTGCCGGTGCGCGCCGCCAGCCAGGTCGCCATCGCCTGTCCCGACTCGGCCAGCGAGGCGGGCTGTCCGCCGCGGGCCAGCGTCGAGGCCAGGCCCAGCGCCTCGGCGGTGACATTGGTGGAATGGGTCATCATGCCCTGAAGGATGGCCGAGAGCGGCGCGCTCAGATGTTCGGCCAGCAGGTTGGCCCCGGCCGGGGGGACGCCCGGTTCGGGGCGGGCCAGCGCGATGCCCGCGCCGCGGGCCAGGGTGTGGAACACCTCGGCGCAGTAGAGCGCGGGCTGGCGCACCGGCAGCCAGCGCGCGCCGCCATTGCCCAGCGCGCCGCGCGCCACCGACCATTCGTCCACGCCGCCCTTGGAGGAATAGGTATAGACGGGGGCGGCGCGGTCCACGATCTGCATCCGCGCGACGCCGACCGGGGGCGCATAGCGGCGCGCGCGGGCATCGAGCGTGACGCTGTAACCGCCGCCCTGCCGGGTCCATTCGAAATGGACGCGGTTGAAATTGAGGTTCAGCCCCGAGATCGCCGGGTTGTAGCCGACATGGGGCGGCTGGGCCGGGTCGATCGCGGGGAATTGCGGCAGCGCGCCCTCGTGATAGAGGAAGCGGCCCGCGACTTCGGTCAGCCCGCGTGCGCGCAGGGCATCGACCAGATCGCCCAGCATGTCGGTGTCCAGCACCGGATCGCCGCTGCCCGAAAGGATCAGGTCGCCCGCGAGCCGCCCGTTCGCAAGCGGGCCGGTGGCGAAGATGCGGGTGGCGAAGCGGTGCGACGGTCCCAGCGTGTCGAGCGCGTAGATCGCGGTCACCGCCTTGGCGACCGAGGCGGGGGGCAGCGCGAGATCGGGGCTGATCGCCTCGAGCAGCTCGCCCGTCGCGGTGTCGGCCAGCGCGATGCCTACCTGCGCCTCGCCCAGACCGGCGCGGGCGACGATCTGCGCGGCCTCGGCGGCGCGGCGCGCGGCTTCGGGCCGGGCCAGCGGGCGCGGGCTGCGGTCAAGCTGGGTGGCAAACACGGGGCCTGCGGCGCCGGCCAGCAGCCCGGCCAGCACCCAGCGCCGCGACAGGGGCGTGCGGGCGAATGTCATGGCGGAGAGTGAACCAAATCCGCCGCATCCCGGCAAGTCCGCAGATCGGGGGAGGTCAGGGGCTGCGCTGCCACTGGCCGCGGGCGCGGATCTGCGAGGACGAGATGTCGATCTTGGGCAGGCTGAGATAGCACCAGGCAGGCGGGTGGCGCGTGGCGAGGCTGTGGGCCCGTTCCGCGGGCAGGCGGTGGCGGGCATAGATCAGCGCGGCCCTCGACTGGCGGTTCGCCAGCCCCTGGCCGGGCCGGGCCAGAACGCCGACCGGCACGCTGTCGAGGATGGAGCGCCAGTTTTCCCAGCGGTGAAAGCCCAGCAGGTTGTCCGCCCCCATCAGCCAGACGAAGCGCGTGCCGGGATAGAGCGCCCTGAGGCGGGCCAGCGTCTGGGCGGTGTAGCGGGTGCCGATCCGGGCCTCGATACCGGTGATCGTCACGCGCGGGTGGTCCATCACACGGCGCGCGGCGGCGATGCGGCGCTCCATCGGCGCGGGGCCTTCGGGTTTCAGCGGGTTGCCGGGGCTGACAAGCCACCAGACCGCGTCCAGTCCGAAGCGTTTCAGCGCCTGCCGGGTGATATGGGCGTGGCCCTCATGGGCGGGGTCGAACGACCCGCCCAGAAGCCCGATGCGCTGGCCGGGGATCGCATGGGGCAGGCCCGCCCTCATCGCCGGTCACCGACGCGCGGCCAAGGGGCAGGCGCGGCCTGCGGCCGGTCCCGGAAGATGGTCATGGGCAAGGCGTTGTCCTGCGCGCGGCGGGGCCGTCAGCGGCCCGCTTCCAGCGCCTCGATCCGGGCCTTCAGCGCCTCGTTCTCCTCGCGGGCCTTCTGGGCCATGGCGCGCACCGCGTCGAATTCCTCGCGCGTGACGAAATCGCGATCCGCGAGCCAGCGGTCGATCATGCTGCGGAACGCGGTTTCGGCCTCGTCCCTGGCGCCCTGGGCCACGCCCATGGCGTTGGTCATCAGCTTCGACATGTCGTCGAGAAACTTGTTGCTGGTCTGCATCTGCGCCCCCTGGCGTTTACGTTTGCCCCCTATATGACCCGCGGACGGGGCAAGCTCAAGGTTGACTTCGCCCGCGCAAGGGCCAATGAGGCGGGGCATGCTGGGTGTTCTGAATTTTCCCGAGATCGGCAACGAAATCTTCTCGGTCTCGCTGTTCGGACTGGAATTCGCGCTGCGCTGGTATGCGCTGGCCTATATCGCGGGTCTGCTGATCGGCTGGCGGATCGTGGTCGCGGCCATGCGCCGCCCGGCGCTGTGGCCCGAGGGCCGCGCGCCGATGCACCCCGAGCAGGTGGACGAGTTGCTGACCTGGATCATCCTGGGCGTGGTCCTGGGCGGGCGGCTGGGCTTCGTGCTGTTCTACCAGCCGGGCCATTACCTCGCCAATCCGCTGGAGATCCCGATGGTCTGGCAGGGCGGCATGGCGTTCCATGGCGGGCTGGCCGGGGTCTGTATCGCGCTGGTGCTGTTCGCGCGACGCCATGGCGTGCCGCTTCTGTCGGCGGCCGATGCGCTGGCGCTGGCGACGCCGGTGGGGCTGTTCTTCGGGCGGATCGCGAATTTCATCAATGCCGAGCTGTGGGGGCGGCCCTCCGACCTGCCCTGGGCGGTGGTGTTTCCGGGCTATCTTGCGCAGGACTGCCCGGGCTGGGACATGATGCCCTGTGCGCGCCATCCCTCGCAGCTTTACGAGGCGGGGCTGGAGGGGCTGTTGCTGGGGCTGGTGCTGGTCTGGCTGGTCCGGGCGCGCGGGGCGCTGCGGCGGCCGGGCGCGGTGGCGGGGGTGTTCTTCCTGGGCTACGGGCTGGCGCGCATCTTCGTCGAGCTGTTCCGCGAGGCCGATCCGCAATTCATCACGCCCGACAACCCGCTGGGCCATGTCGTGCATCTGGGCGGGGCGGGGTTGAGCATGGGCCAGCTTCTGTCGCTGCCGATGGTGGCGCTGGGGCTTGTCTTCCTGCTGCTCTCGCGCAGGCGCGCGTGACGGCGCTGGCGGCAGAACTGGCCCGCAGGATCGCGTCTGCCGGTCCGATCAGCGTGGCCGAGTTCATGACGGACTGCCTGATGCATCCCGGGCACGGCTATTATGCGACGCGCGATCCGTTCGGGGCGGCGGGCGATTTCACCACCGCGCCCGAGATCAGCCAGATGTTCGGCGAGCTGCTGGGCCTGTGGCTGGCGCAGGCATGGCTGGACCGCGGGTCGCCCGCGCCCTTCACGCTGGCCGAGCTTGGCCCGGGGCGGGGCACGCTGATGGCGGACGCGCTGCGCGCTGCGCGCGCGGTGCCGGGGTTTCTGGACGCGGCGCGGGTGCATCTGGTCGAGTCCTCCCCGGTGTTGCGCGCCCGCCAGCGCGAGGTGCTGGCAGGCCATGCGGTGACCTGGGCCGAAAGCGTGGACGCGCTGCCCGAGGCGCCGCTGTTCCTGGTCGCCAACGAGTTCTTCGACGCGCTGCCGATCCGCCAGTTCCGGCGCGACGCGGAGGGCTGGTGCGAGCGGCAGGTGGGGCTGGTGGGGGGCGCGCTGGGATTCGGGCTGACCGCGGCCATGCCCCTGCCCGCGCTGGCGCATCGGCTGGCCGACACGCGGCCGGGCGATATCGTGGAGACCTGCGCGCCGGGCGAGGCGATCGTCGCGGCGGTGGCGGACCGCATCGCGGCCCATGGCGGCGCGGCGCTGATCGTGGATTATGGCGGCTGGCGCTCGCTGGGCGACACCTTGCAGGCGGTGCGCGCCCATCGCCCGGAGCCGGTGCTGGCCCATCCGGGCGACGCCGATCTGACCGCCCATGTCGATTTCGAGGCGCTGTCGCGGGCCGCCCTTGCCGCGGGGGTGGCGGTGGCGCCGCCGACGCCGCAGGGGGTGTTCCTGGAACGGCTGGGGATCGCGGCGCGGGCCGGGATGCTGGCGCGCAACCTGACGGGGGTGGCGCGCGATGCGCATATTGCCGCATATCGCCGCTTGACCCATCCGCAGGAAATGGGAACGCTCTTCCAGGCGATCGCGCTGACAGGACGGGGCAGTCCGGCCCCACCGGGATTTGATCCATGACGCTGGAGATACTCACCTCCGACATGCTTTCCCCCTTGCGGCACGGGTTCTTTACCCGGCGGGGCGGGGCGTCGTCGGGTGTGTTTCAGGGGCTGAATTGCGGCGGGGGCTCGTCGGACCTGTCGGAAGTGGTGGCGATCAACCGCGCCCGGGTGGCGGGGGCGCTGGGCGTGGCGGCCGATCACCTGGTCACGGTGCACCAGGTGCATTCGGCCGATGTGGCGGTGATCGAGGGGCCGCTGGCCGAGCGCGCGCAGGCCGATGCCATCGTGACCGCGACCCCGGGTCTGGCGCTGGCGGTGCTGACGGCCGATTGCCAGCCGGTGCTGTTCGCCGACCGCGAGGCCGGGGTGATCGGTGCCGCCCATGCGGGCTGGCGCGGGGCGCTGGACGGGGTGCTGGAGGCGACGCTGATCGCGATGGAGCGGCTGGGCGCGCGCCGGGCCGACATGGTGGCGGTGATCGGGCCGACGATCAGCCAGCGCGCCTATGAGGTGGGGCCCGAGTTCCTGGATGCGTTCATGGCCGATGATCCGGGCAATACGCGGTTCTTCGCGCAGGGTGCGGGCGACCGGATGCTGTTCGACCTGCCGGCCTTCGGCCTGGCGCGGTTGCGCCGGGCGGGGATCGGCCAGGCGATCTGGACGCGCCATTGCACCTATTCCGATGCCGAGCGGTTCTTTTCCTATCGCCGCTCGGTCCATTCGGGCGAGGCCGATTACGGGCGGCTGATCTCGGCGATCCGGCTGTAGACCCGGCTCCGGCGCGCGGGTGGCACGCGCGGCATGGGTATTTTCGCCAAGAAGAAACAGGATTCGGCGCTAGCGGGCGGCGATGCGGTCGAGCAGCGCGGGCAGGTGGCCGATATCGGGCAGCACGGCATCGGCGAGGTCGGCCAGCTCCGCGGCGGCGGCGGTGCCGGTCAGGACGCCGACCGTGCCCATGCCGGCGGCGCGGCCAGCGATCAGGTCGCGTCGGCTGTCGCCGACCATCAGCACCTCGGCCGGGCGGCGGCCGGTGGCGGCGGCGAAGGCGAGCAGCTGGCCCGGTCCGGGCTTGGCGCCATGGCCGCTGTCATAGCCTGCGACGAAGCACAGCCGGTCGGCGATTCCGGCCGCTTCGAGGTGGCGCCGGGTCGGGGTTTCGGCGTCGTTGGTCGCCACGCCCAGCGCGAGGCCGCGCCCGGCGAGCCGGTCGAGAAGGGGGGCGAGCGGCACCGCGGGGCGCATCCGGGCGCGGGCGGCCAGGCTGTTCAGCAGATCGACGAGATGCGCCGGGTCGGTGGCGGGCAGGTGCGGCAGGAGGCGCAGGGCGACCTCTTCGACGGTGGCGGCGATGGCGATGCTGTCGGCGCGAAAGCGCCGCGCGTCCGGATCGAATCCCACCGCGCGGGCGAGGGCGGCGTGGCGGGCGCCGTCGCCCGCGGCCAGCCGGTCGAGCATCTCCGCCGCCCAATCGCCCCAGGAGGCGTGGAAATCGAACAGCGTTCCGTCCTTGTCGAAGAGAATCGCGGTGATCGGGCCCATGGTCCTGCGCTGTCCTGTGCCGTGGCTTGCCGTGGTGATGCCGCGTCAGCGGCGTTGATGCAACAGGCCCGCTCAGGTCCAGTGCGGGTCGGCGCCGCCGGGCAGGGCGGCGCGCGCCTGCATCAGCGCGGCGCCCGGCAGGTCATGGGCCTGGCAGAAGGCCAGCACCCAGGCATCGTCCATCAGCAGGAAATCCAGCACCGAGGCGAGGAATTCGGGGTCGTCGGCGCGGTTTCGCAGGTCGTTTTCGGTCGCGCCGGTGGCGCCGAGGAAGACCGCCAGAAGCGAGTCCTGTCCGGCGAGCCATGCCAGCGCGTTGAGCGCCAGCGTTTCGGCGGATTTCCGCATCGTGAAACGTTGCCCCTGGGGTCGTTAAAGGGTTTGTTAACACTTCCTGCCCAAGACTGAACCCCGAAAATGTCGGTAAAAAGTTTCGGATATTTCAGGCAGAGGAGCGGCGCCGATGTCCCGGCGGATCCTGATAGTCGACGACGTGGCCACCAACCGCATCGTGATGAAGGTGCGGTTGAGCGAGGCGCATTACGATGTGCTTCAGGCCCGCGACGGCGCCTCGGCCCTGTTGGCGGCGCGGCGCGACCGGCCCGACCTGATCCTGATGGACATGGCATTGCCCGACATGGAGGCGACGGAGCTGTGCCGCAGGCTGAAGGCGCATCCCGAGACCGCCTCGATCCCGTTGATCGTGGTGACGGCGGCGCGCGCGGCCGAGGTCAAGATGCGCGCGCTGGAAGCGGGCGCGGACGAGTTCCTGTCGAAGCCGCTGGACGAGATGATCCTGCTGGCGCGCGTGCGCAACCTTTTGCGCGCCCGCGAGACCGCCGAGGAACTGGCGCTGCGCAACGGCACCCATCGCGCGCTGGGCTTTGCCGAGGCGCCCGAGGGCTTTGCCCCGCCGGGCCGGGTGGCGCTGATCGCGGCCGATTCGCGCACCGGGCTGACCTGGCGGGCGGGGCTGGCGCCGCTGCTGTCGGAAACGCTGGCCACGATCACCCGGGCCGAGGCGCTGGATTCGCAGGCGGATCATCCGGTGGCTGATGTCGTCGTGGTCGATTCGCGGCTTGCCCCCGAGGGGGCGGGGCTGCGGCTGGTGTCCGAACTGCGCGCGCATGCCGCGACGCGCCATGCCGCGGTGATGGTCGTGGTGCCCGAGGCGGCGCGCGAGACCGCGGCGATGGCGCTGGATCTGGGCGCGAACGACCTGATCGTGGCGCCGGTCGATGCGCAGGAACTGGCGATCCGGATCCGTAGCCAGCTGCGCCGCAAGCAGCAGGCCGACCGGCTGCGGGCGACGGTCGAGGACGGGTTGCGGCTGGCGGTGACCGATCCGCTGACCGGGCTGTTCAACCGCCGCTATGCGCTGCCGCATCTGGGCCGGATCGTCGAGCGTGCGGCCGAGACCGGGCGCGGTTACGCGGTGATGCTGCTCGATCTGGACCGGTTCAAGCTGGTCAATGACCAGCATGGCCATGCCGCGGGCGATGCGGTTCTGGTCGAGGTGGCGCGCCGGTTGAAGGACAACCTGCGCCCGGTCGACCTGGTGGCGCGGATCGGCGGCGAGGAATTCATGGTGGCGCTGCCCGAGACCGGGTTCGAGCAGGCCTGCGCCACCGCCGAGCGGCTGCGCACCGCGGTGCAGGCGCGGCCGGTGGACCTTGCCGGCGAGCCGGGTGCCATCGGCGTGACGATCAGCATCGGCGTGGCCTTTGGCGGCGAGCGTCCGCCCGAGGAAGACGGCAGCCCCGAGGGCGAGGTCAATGCCCTGATGGCGCAGGCCGACCGCGCGCTTTATGCCGCCAAGGCGTCGGGCCGCAACACCGTCGAGATCTGCCGCTCTGCCGCCTGAGGGCGCTGTCCCGGCCTGATGGCCCCGGCCTGATTGCGCCGCCGCCACTGGCCGGCACGGCGGGCGGGCGCTATGGTCCGCCGGGGCAGTCATGGCAGGGCGGAGGCGGCGATGGACGGGGTGCGGGCGGCGCTTGTGTCGGGGCGGGTCAGGCTGGGCCTGCTGGGCCTGATGGCCGGGTTGTCGGCCTGGCTGCTGGTGGATGTGCTGCCCGACCGGATGGCCGGGCTGCCGCGGCTGCATCTGTTCGTCACCAGCCTGGGGGCTGCCTTCTTTCCCGCCGCGCTGGCGCTGAGCGGCCCCTTGCCGCCGCGCCGCGCGCTGGTGGCGGCGGGGCTGCTGGCGCTGCCGCTGGCGGGGCTGATGGCCTGGGCCAGCCTGCGTTTCGACGATGTGGCGGGGTTTCTGGCCACGGGCCATCCCTGGATCGGTCTTGCGTTGCTGCTGGGGCTGGCGCTGCCCTTCCTGATCGCGGGGCTGGGGCCGGGGCGGCGGCCGACCGACTACGCGGTGCTGTTCACGCAGTCCTGGATGATCGTCGTCCGGTTCGCGGCGGCCTGGCTGTTCGTGGGCCTGGTCTGGGGCGTGCTGTTTTTGTCGAACGCGCTGCTGGGGCTGGTGGGGATCGACGTGATCGAGCGGCTGATGAACCGCGCCGAGATGCCCTATCTGCTGAGCGGGCTTATGCTGGGGCTGGCGCTGGCGGTGGTGGACGAGCTGTCGGAATACGTCTCGCCCGAGCTGGTGCTGCAAATGCTGCGGCTGCTCTTGCCGGTGGTGCTGGTGGTGGTGGCGGTGTTCCTGGCGGCGCTGCCGTTCCGGGGCTTGTCGAACCTGTTCGGCGATTTCTCGGCGGCGGCGATCCTGCTGGCGATGGCCTTCGGGTCGGCGACGCTGGTGTCCTCGGGGCTGGATGCCAGCGACGAGCGGTGGGCGCCGGGGGGGCTGACCTGGTGGTGCTGCCGACTCCTGGCGCTGGTGCTGCCCGTGCTGGCGGCGCTGGCGGGGGTGGCGGTGTGGCTGCGGGTCGCGCAATACGGCCTGACGCCGGACCGGGTCGTGGCCGGGGCGATGGCGGCGCTGGCGCTGGGCTATGGGCTGGCCTATGCCGGGTCGGTTCTGGCCGGTCCGGGCTGGGGCGCGCGGATCCGGCGGGCCAATGTCGGCATGGCGCTGGTGGCGATGGCGGTGGTCGCGGGGTTCTTCACGCCCGCGCTCGATCCGCAGCGGATGGCGGTGGCCCATCAGATCGCCCGGTTCGAGAGCGGCCGGGTCGGGGCCGAGGCGCTGGACCTGTGGGCGATCGGGCGGGAATGGGGC
>NZ_DSDD01000372.1:0-18783 GCF_011048875.1 Rhodovulum sp. | reverse complement strand
CTGGGGTTCGTCCTCCTGCCGGGGCGGTTGCTCCGGCGGCCCGGCCGAACGCGCCCGCGTGCGCAGCGCTTCGGGGTTGCGCAGCCAGATGTCGCGCTGGGCAAAGGGGATCTCGATCCCTTCTTCGGTAAAGCGTCGAGCGATCTCGTGGTTCAGTTCGGTCCGCACCGACAGACCGTAAATGATGTCGCGCAGAACGACCCGAAGTTCGAACTCCAGCGCATCCGCCCCAAAGCCCTGGAACACCACCGAGGGCGGCGGATTGACCATCGCCAGAGGGTGGCTCTCGCCGATCTCGCGGAGGATCTTCTCGACCTTGCGGGTGTCGCTGCCATAGGCGACCCCGACCTTCAGGATCACCCGACCCGTCAGGTTCTGCCGCGTCCAGTTCGTTACCTGCCCCGATACCAGATCGGCATTGGGCACGATCACGTCGGTCCGGTCGAAGGTCTGGATCCGGGTCGAGCGCACCGAGATGTCCTGAACGATGCCCATCACGCCGCCGACCTCGATCCAGTCGCCCTGGCTGATCGGCCGCTCGATCAGCAGGATGATGCCCGAGACGAAGTTCTCGACGATGGTCCGAAGCCCGAAGCCGATGCCGACCGAGAGCGCCCCGGCGACGATGGCCAGTGACGACAGGTCGATGCCCGCGGTGGTGATCGCGGCCAGCGCGGCGAGGAAGATCCCGACATAGCCAAGCCCCGAGACGATCGCCGTCTGCCCGCCCGGGTCGATCTTCGTTTTCGGCAGGACCGTGGTGCGCAGGGTGCCCTGCACCAGCCGGGTCAGCATGTAGCCGAGCGCGAAGACGATGGCGAAGGTCAGGAAATCAGTCGGCAGGATCCGCGTATCGCCCAGCGTGAAGCCCTGAAGGAACCGCGCCCAGATCTCGGTCAGGTCGGCCACGCGCGCGCCCCAGATCAGCGCCAGCAGCGGCAGCGCCAGCACCGACAGCATCAGCCCTAGCAGCACCGGGATCAGGGCCTCGCCCGCATCCTCGGCATCGTCATGGCCCGTCACCAGATTGTAGACGTCGCCGACAAAGCGCTGCAGCACCATCAGAAGGCCCAGAAGCGCCAGCGTCAGAATCGGCGGATAGGTGAAGAAGTCGGCCGCCTCCTTGTAGCCGATCGCGCCGAGCGTGGGGCCGATCACCCCCAGCATGATCGCGGCGCGGCCGACCAGGCCGATCACCCGGTTGCGATAGGGGCGTTGCTGGTCGGGCTCCGGGTCGGTGCGCCCCTGGGCGATCATGATCTGGCCGTGCCGGATCAGCAGAAGCCCCCCGACGACGACCAGCGGGAAGCCCAGAACCGCCTTCGCCTCGCTGGAAAAGGCGGCAACGTCGCCCACGGTTCCCAAGAGGCCCGCCAGGGCGACGACCAGGCCCATGCCGGTCGACAGGAACCGCGCCTCGGCCATCCGTTCGGGCCGCAGGTCGAACGGCCGGCGCGAGACCGAATGCTCGGCAAAGACCCGCGAGCCCAGCCAGCGCGCGGCAAAGAAGGTCAGCCCGATCACCGGCAGGGCGACGAGAATCGCGCCGAGTTGTTGTCCGGCAAGCCCGGTCGATCGGAGCGCCGCAGCCAGCAGCACCAGCCCGACCGTGGGCACGACGATCTGGCCCAGCGAGACCAGCGCGGCCGAGACCGCCGCGCCGCGCTGCCGGGTCGACCGGATCAGCCGCTCTGAGAGCAGCACGACCCAGCGCCGCCCCCGCGCCAGAAGCACCGCCGCCATCGCCAGGAAAAGCAACGTGGCGGGCAGATCCTCGCGAAAGGTCTGTCGACCGGACGGCGTCGCCCAGGCATCTGCGACCTCGGCCATCATGCCGGACAGCGCCTTGCGCAGCGCCTGGGCGCCGATCGCCCAGTTGACGGGGTTCAGGGGCGAGGGCCCGAGTTCCAGCAGCTTGCTGGTTTGTCGCTCGCGGATCAGGACGTCGATCTCGCGGATCATGCCGTCGGCGCGCCTATGCGCCTCGACCGCCTTCAGGCCCGGCGCCTGCAGCTCGGCAAGCTGGCGGCCCAGCTCGGCGCGGCGGCGGGCGATCTCCTCGGGTTCGGTCTCGCCCTCGGCGGGCGCGGGGCCAAGCGCCGAGATCTGCTCGCGCAGGGTCTTGATCCGGGCGGCATTGATCCCCTGGGCATTCAGAAGCCGTGTGCGCCAGTCGGCCAGTTCGTCCCGCAGGTCCGACAGGGCCTGATCCGACGCGCGGCCCGTTGCAAGGGCTTCCTCGGCGCGGGAGGCAACCTGATTCCAGGCTTCGTAATCGGGCAGGCCCGCATCCGCGCCAGTCGCCCCGGCAGGCGCCGCCTGCTGGGCCATGGCCATCGGCGCGGCCAGCGGGCCTGCAATCGCCGCGAACAGGACCAGCGCGATCAGCTGCAGCACCCGGCTCATCCCTCGAACATCTCCGGCAGGGCGCGGCGCGGCGCGTCCAGCCAGCCCGGCACCGGCAGGCCCTTGCCGCGCAGGAAGTCGGGGTTGAACAGCCGCGACTGATAGCGCGTGCCATAATCGCAAAGCACGGTCACGATGGTATGTCCCGGTCCCATCGCGCGCGCCATGCGCATCGCGCCCGCCACGTTGATGCCGGACGATCCGCCAAGGCAAAGCCCCTCCTTCTCCAGCAGGTCGAAGACGATGGGCAAGGCTTCGCTATCCGGCACGCGGCAGCAGAAATCGGGTTTCAGCCCCTCGAGATTCGCCGTGATCCGCCCCTGCCCGATCCCCTCGGTGATCGAGGAGCCTTCGGATTTCAGCGCGCCGGTGGTGTAATAGCTGTAAAGCGCCGCACCCTCGGGATCGGCCAGCCCGATCCTGACGCCCCGGGGCTGCAACGCCATCGCCACCCCCGCCAGCGTGCCGCCCGAGCCCACCGCGCAGATGAAGCCGTCCACCCTGCCCCCGGTCTGTGCCCAGATCTCGGGGCCGGTCGTCTCGGCATGCGCCTGCCGGTTCGCCACATTGTCGAACTGGTTGGCCCAGACCGCGCCGTTCGGTTCGGTTTCGGCCAGATGCGCGGCCAGCCGGGCCGAGTAGCGGACGAAATTGTTCGGGTTCGAATAGGGCGCGGCGGGCACCTCGACCAGGTCGGCGCCCGCCAGCCGCAGCATGTCCTTCTTTTCCTGGCTTTGCGTCTCGGGGATCACGATCACCGTGCGGAATCCCATCGACGCGCCCACCAGCGCCAGCCCGATGCCGGTATTGCCCGCCGTGCCCTCGACGATCGTGCCGCCGGGCCGAAGCGCGCCGCGCGCCACGGCGTCGCGGATGATCCACAGCGCCGCGCGGTCCTTGACCGACTGGCCGGGATTCATGAACTCGGCCTTTCCGAGGATCTCGCAGCCCGTCGCCTCGGACGGGCCGCTCAGCCGCAGAAGCGGCGTGTTGCCGATCAGCCCCGCAAGATCCCTGCCGATATCCATGCCGCCTTTGCCTCCCGTTTCCTCCAGTGCTACGGGGGCAGGCGCGGGAACTCAACCCGAAGCCCGCAACCGCTCACGGTTGCGTGCCAGCCACAGCAGCGACAGGATCAGCGGCGCGTTGCCGATCTCGCCGGTCTCGACCAGATCCATTGCGCGCTCGAAAGGCACGACATGGGCGCGGATGTCCTCGCCCTCGGCCGCCAGCCCGCCCAGCCCGCCGGTGCCCTCGGGCAGGTCGGCCTCGGCGACGAAGGAATAGATGAACTCGGTCTTGGCGCCGGGCGACGGATAATAGCCATAGACCCGATGCAGCGGCCCAAGGGTGATCCCCGCTTCCTCGACCGCCTCGCGGCGCACGGTGGTCTCGGGCGTCTCGCCGGGGTCGATCAGCCCCGCGATCGCCTCGATCGACCAGCATTCGCTGTCGCCCCGCCCGTAGGGGCCGACGCGGAACTGCTCGATCAGAAGGACCCGGCCGCGGGCCGCGTCATAGGGCAGCACGGTGGCGGCATCGGCGGTGAAGAAGGCGGCGCGGTTCACGGGCGGGCTCCATGCGCCGTCAAAGCGGCGATGGCGGAAATCGTATTCCTCGACCGCAAAGAAATTGGCATAGGGCTGGCTGCGGGCGAATTCCTCGACATCGTCGGGCCGGGTGGGCCGGCGCAGCGTCGCGGGCGCCGGTTCACGGGCCCGGATGCGCGCCGCCGCCCGTGCGAGGATCATCCGGTAACGCCTTGCGTTCAAAGCAGGATCGCGACCGGGATAGCCCAGCATCACCTCCTCGGCGGCCAGCGTCACGATCTCGCCCCAATGCGCCTGCCACTCGGCAAGACGCCACGCGGCACCGGGGCGCGGCGCCGGGCTGCGGGCCTCATAGACCCCGGCCGTGCAGGGGCCTGCACGGGTCTTGACCGTGACCATGCGCAGCGCGAACCCGTAGCCGCCCTCGTAATAGTCGAGCCGCGCGCGCGCCTCGGCATCGACGCCCTCAAGACACAGCCCCTCGGCCACGGCACCCGGCGTCGGGTGGATCGCCGGAAAGCTCTCGCCCTCGACCCAGTGAACGGCGTGATCGGCCAACCGGGCGGGCGTCAGCACCAGATCGGTCTCGGGCCGGTCCAGAACGCGCGCCAGAAGCGGCCGATGGCAGAGCGTGCCGTAAAGGAACAGACGATCCAATCAGGCCCCCTCAGTTCCAGCGATGCGAGACGAACTCGACGACGAGCGCCGCCAGCAACCCGCCAAGGATCAGAATCCCCATCGCGACCGGAGCGGTCACAAGCTTGAGGCCATATTCGCCGATCAGGGCGATCATCCCGTTCAGGGCGTCCATGACGCCGTCAAAGCGCATCCGCGTGGACTGCCGCAGCATCTCGTAGATCGCGTGGAACAGCAGCGCATAGAACACCAGCACAGCCGAGCTCCGCAGCCCCGAAGCCAGCGCAACCCCATAGCCCTCGCCGGCAAGGCGCCCCATCACGAGCCAGCCCACAAAGACGCCGATCACCGTGTTCACAAGGACGAAATTGCCCAGGTTCGTGCCCTCGGGGAATTGCGGCACCAGCGCTTCCGAGGCGAACCAAGCCACCGCTGCGAACAGCAGGGCGGCGACAAGCTTGGCGGCGGTAGGCACAGGTCAGACGGGCCTCGTGACGGTGAACTGGGTCACGTCGCAGTTTTCGCTGTGGAAGGTGGCGGCGCAAGAGGTCAGATACATGTTCCACATGCGCCGGAAGCGCGCATCGAAGCCCATATCCGCCACCTCGTCCCAGCGTGCGTTGAAGCTCTCGTGCCAGCGGCGCAGCGTCAGCGAATAGCTTTCGCCGAATTCGATCGAGCGGGTCACCTCCAGACCTGCCGCGCGGGCAAGATCGCCAAGGATGGTGTGGCTGGGCAGCATGCCGCCGGGGAAGATGTATTTCTGGATGAAGTCCACGCTTTTGCGGTAGATCTCGAAACGACGCTCCTGCACGGTGATGATCTGCAAGGTCGCATGTGCCCCCGGCCTCATGCAGTCGCGCAGCTTGGCGAAATAGACCGGCCAGTATTTTTCGCCCACCGCCTCGAACATCTCGATCGAGGCGATGCCGTCATAGGTGCCGGTCTCGTCGCGGTAATCCTGCAACCGGATCTCGACCCGGTCCGACAATCCGGCTCGGTGGATGCGCTCGACCGCGTAATCATGCTGCTCGCGGCTGATGGTCAGCCCGGTGACCCTGAGCCCGCGCCTGGCGGCGGCGTATTCGGCAAAGCCACCCCAGCCGCAGCCGATCTCCAGCACATGATCGTCGGGCTTCACGCCCATTTCGTCCACCATCTGGGCGTATTTCGCCTCCTGCGCGGCCTCAAGGCTTTCCTGCCCTGTGCGGAACAGCGCCGAGGAATAGGTCATGCTTTCATCCAGCCACAGCTCGTAGAAATCGTTGCCGAGGTCGTAATGGGCCGCGATGTTCCGCTTGGCCTGCCGCTTGGTATTGCGCTGCAGCCAGAAGCGGAACCGCTCATAGGCGCGCACCAGCCCCATGCCGGGGAATCCGTCGAACAGTTCGTCATTGTCGGCATGGACCAGATCCATGAAGGCCATCAGGTCCGGCGTGGACCAGCCCTCGTCCAGATAGGCCTCGCAGAAACCCAGATCGCCCTCGCGGATCAGCCGGGCGAACACATCCGGATCGTGGATGTTCAGTTCGGCAACCGGACCCGGAGCGCGGCCCTCGGCGCGGAACCGACGCCCGTCTGGCAGCACGAAATCCAGCCGCCCATGAGCCATGGAACAGGCCACATCGAAGACCTGCGCAAAATAGCGTGGCAGGTTGGCCTGCCCTCTTGTCGTTGTCAGGACACTCATCCCGGCTCCCTCGTTCCCTTTTTTCTTGTTTCTTGCAGATGCGCGCCCGACCGCGCAATGCCCCTCAGCCGCTGCGCGCCTCATAGGCGGCCAGCGCGCGCCTGCGCCCCTCCTCGGCAGAGACGACCGGGGCGGGATAGCGTTCGGCTGCCGACAGTCCCCAGGACAGCGGCACCGCCTCGAAATAGGACAGCGCCGTGTCGGACGGCTGGTCACGGCCCTCGGCGATCCAGGCGTCGCGATAGGCGTGGTCGGGGTCGAACTTCTCGGCCTGGCTGACCGGGTTGAAGATGCGGAAATAGGGCGCTGCATCCGGACCCGAACCCGCAACCCATTGCCAGCCCATCGCATTCGCTGCCGGGTCCCAGTCGGTCAGGTGGTCGGCAAACCATTTCAGCCCGACCTGCCAATGGGTCATCAGGTGCTTGGTCAGGTAGGAGGCGACGATCATCCTCGTGCGGTTGTGCATCCTGCCGGTGACATACATCTCGCGCATGCCGGCATCGACAAGAGGGATGCCGGTGCGGCCCTGTTTCCAGGCGAGCACCCCGGCGGCGGTCTCGTCGGTGGACCAGGGAAAGCTGTCCCAGCCCTCGCGCCAGTTGGCCGTCGCGATATGCGGGCTGTGCCACATCAGATGCCAGGCGAATTCGCGCCAGACGATTTCCTTGAGGAAATGCTCGGCGCCTGCCTTGCCCGCATCCATCGCCGAAAGCCCCGCATGCCAGAGGGCACGGGGCGAGATCTCGCCACAGGTCAGGTTCTCGGACAGATGCGAGGTGGCATTGGCTGCGGGAAAGTCGCGCCGCGCCTTGTAGTCCGCGATCCGCGCCTCGACAAAGGCGGCAAGGCGGTCCTGTGCCGCCTCCTCTCCGACGCAGGCATGGCGCGCGACGACCGCAGCACCCCGCCGCATCGCCGCCCCCATGCGCCAGCTTTCGATTTCCTCGGTCGCGGGCCAGCGTTCGGGGCGCGGGATGATGCCCGGCGCGGGCTGCGGCTCGGCCACGGGACGCTCGCGCACCGCCTTCCAGAACGGCGTATAGACCCGGTAGAACGCCCCCTGCCCGGTTTCGACCGTCCAGGGCTCGAACAGCAGAAAGCCCGGAACCGACCGCACCTCGATCCCGTCCGCGGTCAGCGCGGCCTTCACCGCCTTGTCGCGGGCAACGCTGTCGGGGTCGTAGGCACGCGACCAGATCACCGCGCCCGCGCCGGTCTCGGCCACCAGCGAACGCAGCGTCGTCAGCGCATCGCCCCGGCGCAGGATCAGCCGCGAATTGCGTGCGTCCAGCGTGTGGGCAAGATGTTCGACCCCCAGCCCCAGCCGCCATTTCGCGGCCGCACCCAGCGCCGCCACGGAATCGTCATGGATGAAGACCGGCACCACCGGTCGCCCCGAACTGCAGGCTGACGCCAGCGCGGGATTGTCGGCCAGACGCAGGTCGCGGCGGACCCACCACAGGATCGGGGAAGCATCGGACATTCGGGTTCCGTTTTCAAAGCTCGCTATCTAGCGCGGTAATCAGCCGGTCAACCTCTTCGGGCAGCGTGTAATGCAACAGGCTGAGGCGCAGAACGCCGCGGACCGGGTCCACCCCCATCGCCTGCAACAGCCGTCGCGCATAGAAATCGCCACCGCCCGCAAGGATGCCGTGCCGCGCCAGCCGCTCGGCCACCTGCGCGGCGGGCTCGGACAGCGCGACCGACACGGTAGGCAGCCGCCGGTCCGCCCGCTTCGGCCCCAGAACGCGCAAATTGGGCCGACCGGCGAGATAGTCCATCAGCGGCGTAAGGACCGCGGTTTCCTGCTGGCGGAACAGTTCCGCCACCTTGTCCGCCCGCCCCTGCGCATCCCGCCCGCCGCGGAAATGGTGGTCATAGATAGCGTCGATGTAATCCGAGATCCCCGCGCAGGCCGCGACCTGCGCGTGGTCCGGCCCGGCGGGATTGAACCGCTTGACGGTATCGCCCGCGTTGAACCAGTGGCCCTGGTTCGGCAGCCGATGCGCCAGCTCGCCCTGCATCACCATCACGCCCTGGTGCGGGCCATAGGTCTTGTAGGTCGAGAACAGGTAGATATCGGCCCCGAGCCTGCGGATATCGGGCAGGCCATGGGGGGCATAGCCCACGCCGTCGACGCAGCTCAGCGCGCCTGCGCTGCGCAGCATCCGGCAGATCGCGGCCACGTCGTTCACCTCGCCAAGGATGTTCGAGGCATGCGGAAAACAGACCAGCCGCACCCGCTGATCCAGCAGCGCAGCCAGCACGCCGGGGTCCAGATGGCCGGTGCCGGGATCGGCTTTCCACTCGCGGATCTCGACCCCGCCATCCTCGGCCAGCCGCCGCCAGACCCCGGAATTCGCCTCGTGGTCCTGGTCGGTGACCACGATCGCCGCGCCCCTTGGCAGCCATTGCCGGAACGCCTGGGCCAGCACATAGGTATTGGCAGAGGTCGAGGGACCGAAATGTACCTCGTCGCGGGCCACGCCCAGATGGGCGGCCAGCCGCAGCCGCGCCTCGTCCATCTCGGCGCCGGCCTGCTGCGAGGCGGGATAGGCGCCATAGGGCTGCACGCGGCGCTCATTGAAATAGCGGTGGATGCGCCAGATCACATAGCGGCAGACAAGGGACCCACCTGCATTCTCGCAGAACACCTTGTCGCGCAGGTCCTTCTGCCGGAAGGACGGGAACTGGTTGCGGACAAACTCGGGATCGAGCGCGACCATCTTGGCTCCGGCGGACTCGGGCATCTGTTGTCCTGCCTGTCTAGACGGCCGGCGGGATGACTGCAAAGCCTTGAAACACCATGGCTTCGCGCTATGCGCGAACAGGTTCAGGCATTCACATCCACCACGACCCGCCCCTGCACGCGGCCCTTCAGGATATCGGCGCCGAGCGCGGGCAGATCGACCAGCACCGCGGGCCGGATCATCGCCTCGAGCTTGTCCAGCGGCAGGTCCGTCGCGATCCGGCTCCAGGCGCGCAGCCGGTCCTGTTGCGGCCTCAGCACGCTGTCGATGCCCAGAAGGTTGACCCCGCGCAGGATGAAGGGCGTGATCAACGCGCCCTCAATGGCCGCGCCGCCCGCCAGCCCCACGGCAGCGACGGAACTGCGGTATTTCATCTGCTTGAGGATGCGCCCCAGCATCGCGCCCGCCACCGAATCGACGCAGCCCGCCCAGGTCTCGCTTTCCAGCGGTTTCCTCGTGACCTCGGTCAGTTCCTCGCGCGGCAGGATGCGCGCCGCGCCCAGGTCGCGCAGATAGCTTTCCGTCTCGGGTCGGCCGGTGACGGCGACGACCTCGTGGCCGAGCTTTGCCAGCATCGCCGTCGCGACCGAACCGACGCCGCCCGCCGCCCCCGTCACCAGCACCGGCCCGTCGCCCGGTTTCAGCCCGTGATCCTCAAGCGCCATGACCGCCAGCATCGCGGTGAACCCCGCCGTGCCCACCGCCATCGCCGTGCGCGTCGTCAGTTCCTCGGGCAGCGGCACCAGCCAGTCGGCCTTGACGCGGGCCTTCTGGGCATAGCCGCCCCAATGGCTCTCGCCCACCCGCCAGCCGGTCAGCACCACCCGGTCGCCGGGCTTGTAACGCGCATCCTCGCTTGCCTCGACCACGCCCGCAAAGTCGATCCCGGGCACATGCGGATAGCTGCACACCAGCCCGCCGCCCGGCCCGATGCACAGCCCGTCCTTGTAGTTCAGCGTGGAATACTCGACTGCGACCGTCACCTCGCCCTCGGGCAGGCGGCTTTCGTCCAGTTCCTGCACGCCCGCACGGGTCTTGCCATCCTCGTCCTTCTCGACGACCAGAGCCTTGAACATCCTCTCTCCCTTGGTCTCAGCCCGCAAGATCGGGCAACAGAAGCAGGTCCGTGGGCCCCGGTTCGGCCCCGGCAGCGGTCAGCATCGCGTGGATCTGGCCGCGGTGATGGATCTGGTGGTTGAACATGTGCGCCACGCACAGCGCGCGCGGCAGCGTGACCATACGTTCCGCCGCCGCCGAATACCAGGTCAGGTCGCCCGCCAGCGCCCCGTCGGTCAGTGCCTGCGTCCAGCGGCTGATCCGGGCGTCGGTGATCTGCCGCTTCGAGCGCAGATCGACCCAGTCGGGGACGAAATCGCCGCTGTCCGCCCGTGCCAGATCCGGCGCATCCCAGCCGTCAAGCCGCGCCATCCAGGCATGATCGGCCCAGAGAAGGTGCGACAAAGTTCCCCGGATCGAACGCCAGAACGCGCCGCGATCAGCCTCGCGCGCCTCCAGCGGCAAGGCGCCCGCCGCCTCGAACACCGCGCGATTCTGCCAACGATTGTAACGTGCCATCATCCGGCACCAGTCGGCCGTCACCAACGTCGCGCCCATCCTGCCCTCCTTGACCTCCCCCCTTTTGACAGAGCCGTGTGCCGGTTGCGAGTCCCCCCTATTCTCCTTGAGCGGGCACCGGCGCATCGCTAGCGTGCCCTAACACTCACCCCGCAACCAAAGGGATGACGAATGACGATGCGCACCTTCCTTGCCTGTTCCGCCGCCACGCTGATCGGCTCTGCGGCTCTCGCCGCCGATCCCGACTTGCTGGTCTTCGATTATTCCGGTTTCGAGGATCCGGCCTTTCACACCAAATATGCCGAACAGCATGGCCAGTCGCCCAGCTTCACCTTCTTCGGCGACGAGGAAGAGGCCTTCCAGAAGCTGCGTTCCGGTTTCAAGGCCGATATAAGCCACCTCTGCGGGGGGTCGGTGACGAAATGGGCCGAGTCGGGAATCCTTGAACCCTGGGATACCAGCCGGATCGCCGCATGGAACGACATCAGTGCCGAGCTGAAGGGCAAGGCGCTGGTCGATGCGACCGAGATATTCTTCGTGCCCAGCGATTTCGGCTCGACCGGCATCGCCTACAACACCGACCAGGTGCCCGCCGAGGCCGTCGCCTCGCTTCAGGTCTTCCTGAACCCCGACTATGCCGGCCGGGTGACGCTGCCTGACAATGTCGACGACGCCTATGCCCTGGCCTATCTGGCGACCGGCACCACCGACTGGACCGAGGCGACGGACGAACAGTTCGCCGCTGCCTCCGCCTGGCTGCGCGAGGTGCATCCGAACCTGCGCACCTACTGGGTGGACCCCGCAGAACTGACGCAGCTTCTGGCCACGGGCGAGGTGCTGATCGCCTGGGCCTGGAACGAGACGGTGCCGACCATGGCCGAACAGGGTTTTCCCGTCGGCTTCCAGCGCGAGGCGGTCGAGGGCTCGTCGTTGTGGATGTGCGGCTATGCCAAGCTCAAGGATGGCCAGGGGTCGGTGGACAAGGCCTATGACTTCATCAATGCGCTGCTCGACCCGTCCTCGACCGAGGCGCTGCTGGCCGCAGGCTTCGGCCATGCCAACGCCGCCGCGATGGCCGCGATCGGCGAAGAGGCGCTGACCGAGGTGGGGTTGGGTCCGATCGACGCGCCCGCGCTGACCCAGCTTCCGATGCCGGGCCAGTTGCGCGAACGCCAGTCCGCCGAGTTCGAGAAGATCAAGGCCGGGTTCTGATCCCGCCTGCCGCCGCCCCCGGCCCCGGGGGCGGCGCCTGCCCGGGCCGACCGGCTGCGGCCGCCATGCATGTCACGCCCGCGTCCTTTTTCCCGCCCGCCGGAGCAATCCGTTTCCAGCAAACGCCCGGGCGGGCAAAAAAACGCCTCAAGCAACAAAGTCACAAAGAACGCGCGATTTTTTGCGGCATTGACGCTAGTCTGAGTCGCGCCATGCGGTATTGTGCCGCGCGTTATGCCGCCACAGGTTCAGGCCATCAGAAAGAGGTGACCGACATGACGAAACATCTTCCCCCCCTGGCCTTCGCCCTCGTCCTTGCGGCCCTGCCCGCCGCGGCGCAGACCCCCGAATTCGGCCCTCTGATCGAGGCCGATACCCTGGACGCGGCGCGCGATGGCGTTGACCCGCTGATCCTCGACATCCGCCCCGGCAAAGTCGAGGGCAGCGAACAGACCCTGTTCGAGGCGGGACACATCCCCGGCGCGTTGCATGCCCCCTACAACCTGTTCAGAGGCCCGTCCGAGAATCCCGGCGCGCTGGTGCCCGAGGACCGGCTGACCGAGGTGCTGCGCTCGCTGGGCGTAACGGCCGACCGGCCCACCGTGATCGTCCACCAGGGCAGCGACCAGACCGATTTCGGCTCGGCCGCGCGGGTCTACTGGACGCTGAAATCCAGCGGCGTCGCGCCCCTTGCCATCCTGAACGGCGGCATGAACGCCTGGCAGGCGGCCAGCCTGCCCGTGGAGACCGGCCCGCTCACGCCCACACCCAGCGACATCACCGTCAGCTTTTCCGACGAATGGCTAGCCACCACCGCCGATATCGAGGCGATCGTGGCAGGTGGACAGCCGGGCGAACTGATCGACGCCCGGCCGGTCGAGTTCTGGGAAGGCAATGCCAAGCATGACGCCGCCGCCCGGCCCGGAACCCTGCCGCAGTCGCGCTATTTCACCCATTCGGACTGGTTCGGCGACGCGCCCGCGCGGATCGAACCTTCGATTGTCGAGCGGCTTGCCGCCGCCAACGGCTTCGAACAGGGCGACCGCCTGGTCTCGTTCTGCAATACCGGCCAGTGGGCCGCGACCAACTGGTTCGCGCTGAGCGAACTGGCGGGTATCGAGGATGTGCGGCTCTATCCCGACTCGATGGTCGGATGGGCCAATTCCGGAAACGCGATGGACAATGTATCAAGGCCGATCCGCAACCTGTGGAACCGTGTGACGGGCAAGTGTTGAGGAAAGCATGAGCGATACCACCCTTGAGGCGCGCCGCGCGCCGCGCCTGAGGGGCCGCGCGCTGGCGGTCCTGGCGGCGCTTGCCGCGGCGCTGGCCGTCGCGGCACTGGCCGGACCGCGCTACGGCGCGCTTCTGCTGATCGGTTTGGGGCTGGGTCTCGCGATGGAGGGGCTTCGCTTCGGCTTTACCGGGCCGTGGCGGCGGCTGATCCTGTTCCGCGACGCGACCGGCATGGTCGCGCAGATGATCTGCATCGGGCTGGTGGCGGTGATCGCCTTCCCGCTGCTTGCGTCTAACCCGACCGAGCTGGTGGGCGCGCATGCCCCCGTCGGCTATGCTATGATCGGCGGCGCCTTCGTCTTCGGGATGTGCATGCAGATCGTGCTGGGCTGCGGCTCGGACACGCTGGTCAATGCGGGCTCGGGCAATCTGGTCAGCGCGGTTGCCCTGCCCTTCTTCTGCATCGGCAGCTTCGCGGGGGCCTATCACCTGACCTGGTGGACCGGGCTTGGCAGCCTGCCCGTGGCGGCGCTGTCGGGCAATGCGGGACTGGCGCTGACGCTGGTGGCGCTGGCGGCGGTGGTGGGGATCGCGCTTGCCGTGGCCGAACCCGGCAAGCGGATGCTGCCCGGCCGTCTCTGGGCCGCGGCGCTGATCGTGGCGGGGCTGGCGATCCTGCATCTGGTGGTCGCGGGCCAGCCCTGGGGCGTGGTCTACGGACTGGGGCTGTGGGTCGCCAAGGGGGTAACCGCGCTGGGCGCGGATCTGTCGGGCTCGGTCTTCTGGTCGGCGCCATCCAATGTCGAGCGGATCGAGCAGAGCCTTCTGACCGACATCACCTCGCTGACCGATATCGGCCTGATCGCGGGCGCAGCCCTTGCCGCCTGGTGGCGCGACGGGCTGAGCGCCAAGGTCACGGGCCACCCGATCCAGGCCTGGATCGCGGTCATCATCGCCGGGTTCCTGCTGGGCTATTCCTCCCGGCTGGCCTTCGGCTGCAATATCGGCGCACTCTTCAGCGGTGTCTCGACCGGCTCTATGCACGGCTGGGCCTGGTTCGCGGCGGCCTTCACCGGGTCATGGTACGGCATCAAGCTGAGGCCCTATCTGGGGCTGGAGGCGCGGCGATGACCCGCAGACCAATCGTTGTCGTCCTTCTGGTCGCGGTTGCGGGCGTCTTGACCCTCGATCTGGCGACCTCGCGCCCGCTCGACCCCTTTACCGCGCCGCCCCTTCTGGCGCTCTGCTCGGGACAGGCCTCGGGCGGGGCGCATTGCGCCTCGCTGCCCGGAAGCTGACCCCCCCTTGCACGACTCGGGCCGTCCGCCTACATTCGGGATGTCTCGCAAGGGACTATGGCGATAAACGCGCCCGTAATAAGCGGATCGGACCCGGGGGCGGTACCCGGCGGCTCCACCAAAATCCCACATTGGCGGGATCATGGGGCCGAAACAGGATCGACGGACGTCTAAAGGGGTTATGCTTTCGCTCGGTGAGCTACCACCGTTATCGGTGCAAGCATGATAGTTGCCAATGACAACCGTGCTCCGGTGGCGCTGGCCGCGTAAGCGGTCCGCAAGACCAAATCCAAGCCCTTGCGTCTAGCAACGTAAGGCGGGGTTCGCAGGCACCTGGCAACAGAAGCCTGCACTTCCCCCGGATCATCCGAACCGGACGCGTGCCAGCGTTCATGCTTCGCTAACCGTTTTCTGGGACAAATCCGATCAGAGAAAGGGGAACGCGCATGAACAGGACCGAACGACTGGAAGACTGGTATCGCCGCGTCTATCTTGAGGGCGATTTCGAAGCCAAGGGTTCACTTTTCACCGACAACACCAAGGCCGCGGGCCTGATCGACGACATGCAGGTCGGCCCCGAGGATATCGGCGTCTTCGCGATGGCGCTGGTCAATCTGGTCGAGGCGCCGCAACTGCGCATCGTCAAGACCGTTGAATCGGGCGACTGGCTCGCCGCGCTGATCGAATGCTCGGCGGTGCGACCGGGTGACGGCAAACCGGTGCGCGTGATGGGCCAGCTGATGGCCCGCTACGAGGGCGACAGGATCGCCGAGGCCTATAACAACTTCGACTTCATTGCGTTCTTCGAGCAACTGGGCCTGCTGCCCTCCGATTCGGTCATGATCGGGATGAGCGGACAGAAGATCAGCTAGGCGATCGCGTCCGGTCCCGGCATCGGCATGCCTTCGGGATCGGGGACGGATTTTTCCGTTAGCCCCTTCCCCTGTCTTGCGAATTCCCTATGCTGGGGCTGTTCAACCCGAGGGTTAGGTGACGATGTCCGACCGGATCGATTACGGGAACCTCATGCATGCTGCCATGCGCGAACTGATCCGCAAGGTGCTCGACCGCATCGCCACCACCGGACTGCCGGGCGATCACCACTTCTTCATCACCTTCGACACCACCCATCCCGAGGTCGGTATCGCCAACTGGCTGCGCGACCGCTACCCCGAGGAGATGACGGTGGTGATCCAGCACTGGTTCGAGGGACTCGAGGTGACCCATGACGGTTTTTCGGTCACCCTGAATTTCGGCGACCGGCCCGAACCGCTCCATATCCCCCTCGACGCGATCCGCACCTTCGTCGACCCATCGGTCGAATTCGGCCTGCGCTTCGAGACCCAGCAGATCGAGGACGAGGACGATGAGGGTTATGACGAGGACGACCCCGGCCCGAACGTCCTGACCGACAGTTCGGGGCATACCGAGGCCGAGGTTGTGAGCCTGGACAAGTTCCGCAAATAGCCCCCCGCCCGGCCCATTGCCCGGCGTCACTCCCCGGCCTATAGCCTGTCGGCAAGGACAGACCGGAGGACCGCGATGAGCCAGACCCGCACCGAGACCGACAGCTTCGGCCCGCTGGAGGTGCAAGCCGACAGGTATTGGGGTGCCCAGACCCAGCGCAGCCTGCTGAATTTCCCCATCGGCTGGGAGCGGCAGCCGATCGCCATCGTGCGCGCGCTGGGCGTGGTCAAGCAGGCCTGCGCCGAGGCGAACATGACGCTCGGCACACTCGACGAGACCCGCGGCAAGGCCATCGTGCAGGCCGCGTCCGAGGTGATCGAGGGCCGGTTCGACGATCATTTCCCGCTGGTGGTCTGGCAGACCGGATCGGGCACGCAGTCGAACATGAACGCCAACGAGGTGATCTCGAACCGCGCGATCGAATTGCTGGGCGGCGTGATCGGCTCGAAGGATCCGGTGCATCCGAACGACCATGTCAACATGGGCCAAAGCTCGAACGACACCTTTCCCACCGCCATGCATATCGCCGCCGCGATGACCGCGCGCGACGTGCTGCTGCCGGGGTTGCGCAGGCTGCTGGACGGGCTGGAGCGCAAGTCGGACGAGTTCCACGACATCATCAAGATCGGCCGCACCCATACCCAGGACGCCACGCCGCTGACGCTGGGCCAGGAATTCTCGGGCTATGCCCAGCAGATCCGCCAGGGCATCGCGCGGATCGAGATGGCGCTGCCCGGCATCCACGAACTGGCGCAGGGCGGCACCGCGGTCGGCACCGGGCTGAACACGAAAAAGGGCTGGGGCGAGATGGTGGCGGCCAACATCGCACGCATCACCGGCCTGCCCTTTGTTACCGCGCCCAACAAGTTCGAGGCGCTGGCCGCGCATGACGCGATGGTGTTCCTGTCGGGCGCCATCGCGACGGTTGCGGGCTCGTGCTACAAGATCGCCAACGATATCCGGTTCCTGGGCTCGGGCCCGCGCTCGGGCCTGGGCGAGCTGATCCTGCCCGAGAACGAGCCCGGGTCCTCGATCATGCCCGGCAAGGTCAACCCCACCCAGGCCGAGGCGCTGACCCAGGTCGCCGTCCATGTCATCGGCAATGACGCCGCGATCAAGTTCGCGGGCAGCCAGGGCCATTTCGAGCTGAACGTCTACAACCCGATGATGGCCTACAACCTGCTGCAATCCATGCAGCTTCTGGGCGACGCGGCGGACAGCTTCACCGAGCGGATGCTGAACGGCATCCAGGCCAACGAGCCGCGGATCGAAAAGCTGATGCGCGAAAGCCTGATGCTGGTGACCGCGCTGGCCCCCGAGATCGGCTATGACAACGCCACCAAGGTCGCCAAGACCGCGCACAGGAACGGCACCACGTTGCGCGAGGAGGCGATCGCGCTGGGCTTCGTCGATGGCGAGACCTTCGACCGGATGGTGCGGCCCGAGCAGATGATCGGGCCCTCCGACTGATGGCGGGCGGGGTCGTCAACCTGCGCGCGGCCCGCAAGGCGCGCGAGCGCACCGAGAAACGCGCAAAGGGCGACGAGAACGCCGCTAAATTCGGCCGCACCAAGGCCCGGAAGGCGCGCGAGGCGGCCGAAGCCGCCCGCGCCCGGGCCGCGCTCGACGCCCACCGGCGCGAGGACGAATGACCGGCCGGCCGGTCAAACGCTCGCTCACGCTCAAGGGGCACCGCACCAGCGTGTCGCTGGAAGACGCGTTCTGGACGGCCTTCCGCGAGATCGCGACCGAGAAGGGCGTGCCGATCAACGCGCTGGCAGCCGAGATCGACGCCGAGCGGGACATGGAAACCGGTCTTGCCTCGGCGATCCGGGTCTATGTGCTGAACCACTATCGCGGGTAAGGCTTCGTCATCGCTGCCAGGGCGCGGGGCATGGACGATCTGCCCGGCTGCGCGCGCCCCGAAATCCGCTGCGCCAGCCTGTCAGCGCCAGCCCCGCGCGAGAGCTTCTGCGCCGCCCCAGGTCAACGCCGCGCAAGCTGCAGCCAGATCCTGTGTTTCGAACGCACCGTCAGATGTGCCACGGGCACCGGCACGCAGCCATTGACCGGCGCAAAGCGGAAACGGCGCAGCATCATCGCCAGCAGAAGCACCCCCTCGACCATCGCGAACCCGGCCCCCGTGCAAACCCCTGGACCGGCCGAGAACGGGATGAACGCCTCGCGCAGCCATGTCTGGCCCCCGGGCGTGGCGAAGCGGTCCGGATCGAAGACGTCGGGCCGGTCCCAGATCCGTTCGTAGCGATGCAGATGCCAGGGGCTTATCACGATCTGGCGCCATGCGGCACCTCGCGGTCGCGGAAGCGTTCCGCCCGGCTCACCTCGCACACCATCATCGGCACGGGGGGGGGTAAAGCCGCATCGCCTCGCGAAAGACATCGCGGGTGAAGGCAAGCCGCCGCATGTCGGAAAACTCGGGCCGCTCGGGCAGTGCTGCGGCCTCTTGGGCCACGCGGTCCTGCGCTTCGGAGTGGGTCGCCAGCAGGTAAAGCGCCCAGGCCAGCGCCGAGGCCGAGGTCTCGTGCCCGGCGAGGAAGAAGTCGCCACCTGATCGACCATCTCCGCAGCATCGAAGCCCTGTCCCGTCTCGGGGTCGCGCGTCGTCATGATCTTCGTGGCCAGGTCGTCGGGCGCGGTCCCTGCCGCGATCTCGGCCGCGCGTGCCTGCGTCAGCTGCTCGATCAATCCGCGGATCATCCGCGCCGTCGCGCGCGCTTGCCGACCGTGCAGCCGCGGCATCCAGCCCCGACCGGCAAGAAGGTCCGCGAGGTTCAGCAGCGGCTGGCTGCGCTGGTAGTCGCGAAAGGCATGGAACACCGCGCCCGCCGTCTCGTCCTCGATCGTGATCGAGAACAGCGTGCGAAAGATCACATCCGCCGCGGCATGGCTGGTGACCGCCTTGATCTCGCGGATGCCGGATTTCAGCCGGCCCGGCGCCG